>JBCBKN010000006.1:0-27906 GCA_038521775.1 Pseudomonadota bacterium
ACGATGATCGAAAAGATCGCCGAAGCGGCCAAGGAAAAGCGCATCGAGGGCATCTCGAACGTTCAGGATGAGAGCGACCGGTTCGGGGTGCGGGTGGTCATCGAGCTCAAGCGCGACGCGACGCCCGATGTGGTGCTCAACCAGCTCTACCGCTTCACGCCGATGCAGACCTCGTTTGGCTGCAACATGCTGGCGCTGAATGGCGGGCGGCCCGAACAGCTCACCCTGCGGGCCTTCCTGAGCGCGTTTTTGGAGTTCCGCGAGCAGGTGGTCGCGCGGCGCACCGCCTATGATCTGAAAAAGGCGCGGGAGCGGGCGCATCTTCTCTGCGGGCTGGCCGTGGCGGTCGAGAATGTCGACGAGGTCGTCCAGACCATCCGCACCAGCCCCGACACCGCGACCGCCCGCCAGCGGCTGATGGAGCGGCGCTGGCCGGCCGAGCAGATCGCGGGCTACATCACGCTGATCGACGATCCGGCCCATCCGATGAATGAGGATGGCACCTATTACCTCTCCGAAACCCAGGCCCGCGCGATCCTGGAGCTGCAGCTGCGCCGGCTCACGGCCATGGGGGTGAAGGAAATCGGCGATGAGCTGACCGAGCTGTCGGCCAAGATCACCGATCTTCTCGACATTCTGCGCTCGCGCGAGCGGATCATGGCGATCATCTCCGATGAGCTGCGCGAGGTGCGGGCCAAATTCGTCGTGCCGCGGCGCTCGGAGATCCAGGATTATGACGGCGATGTCGAGGATGAGGACCTCATCGAGCGCGAGGATATGGTCGTCACCGTCACCCATGGCGGCTATGTCCGGCGCACGCCCTTGGCCGATTTCCGCGCCCAGGCGCGCGGCGGCAAGGGGCTGGGCGGCATTTCGATGAAGGATGAGGATTTTGTCACCACGCTGTTCGTGGCCAACACCCACACACCGCTTTTGATCTTCACCACCGATGGCATGGTCTATTCGCTGAAGACCTGGCGTTTGCCCCAGGGCGGGCGCACAACGCGCGGCAAGGCGCTGGTCAACATCCTGCCCATTCAGCCCGGCGTGTCGATTGCAGCCATCATGCCCGTGGACCGGCCCGAGGATGAATGGGCCGATCTGCAGATCGTCTTTGCCACCTCGGCGGGCGATGTGCGGCGCAACGCGCTTTCCGATTTCACCAATGTCATGCGCAACGGCAAGATCGCCATGAAGCTGCCCGAGGGGGTTAGCCTGGTGAATGCCCGCATCTGCGCGCAGACCGACGATGTGCTGCTGACCACCGCCTTGGGCAAGGCAATCCGCTTTGCCGTCACCGATGTGCGCGTCTTCAAGGGCCGCGATTCGACCGGCGTGCGGGGCATCCGGCTGGCTGAGGGCGACCGGGTCGTGTCGATGGCGGTGCTGCGCCATGTCGAGGCCAGCGCCGAGGATCGGGCGGCCTATCTGAAGATGTCGCGTGCCGTGTCGGGCGAGGAAGCGCCTGAAGGCGAGGACGAGCCCGTGGAGTTTATCGGCGAAACGCTCAGCCAGGAGCGCTATGTGGCGCTTTCGGCGCTCGAGGAGATGATCCTGGTGATCCTCTCCAACGGGGCCGGTAAGCGCAGCTCGGCCTTTGAGTACCGCGTGACCGGGCGCGGCGGCCAGGGCATCACGGCGGCCGATCTCTCGCCCAAGCGCGGGCGGCCCGCAGGCACCATCGTGGCCTCCTTCCCCGTCGAGGAAGACGACCAGATCATGCTTGTCACTGATGCTGGCCAGTCGATCCGCTGCCCCGTCTCCGGCATCTCGCGCCAGGGCCGGGCCACGGGCGGCGTGCGGGTCTTTGACACGGCCGAGGGCGAGCAGGTGGTCTCGGTCGCCTGGATTGCGGAGGCCGAGGTCGACGACACCCCCGATGGCACGCCCGATGCCACACCCGACGGCGCGCCTCCCTCTGCGCCCCCTTCTGCGCCCGATGGCGACTGAGCTTGCCCTCGTCACCTATCTTGCGCGGGATTACGATGAGGCCATCGCCTGGTTTCAGGGCGCGCTTGGCTTCGTGCTGGTCGAAGACGCCGATCTGGGCGCCGGCAAGCGCTGGGTGCGCATGGCTGCCCATGCCGAGGCCGAAACCGGGTTTCTGATCGCGAAGGCGGTGGGCGCCCAGGTCACCGCCTTGGGCCGCAGCGCCGGCGGGCGGGTTGCCTATTTCCTCCACACCCACGCGTTCGGAGCACGGGCCGATCAGATCACCGCGCATGGCGGCGTCTTTGAGGGACCGCCCCGGCACGAGCCCTATGGAAAAGTCGCGGTTTTTCGGGACCTTTACGGCAATCGATGGGGTCTGATCGAGCCGGCCGACATGACCGCGCAGGATGTCGCGGCGCGGAACCGCAAAGCGGCCACATAACGCGCCGCTTGACCCATTTGCCCGCAGATTATAGCGGTAACGGGTCTGTTACCGCAGGTCTATTGGGGCGGCTTTGAGCAGGAAACCGCAATCCGTCGAACCAATGCGACGGAATCCCGAGCGCACCCGTTCCCATATTCTCACGGCAGCGACAGCCGAGTTCTGCGAGTTTGGGTTCGGCGGCGCGCGCATTGATGGCGTCGCCACCCGGGCCGGCGTCAACAAGCGCATGATCTATCATTATTTCGGGAACAAGGAGACCCTCTACACCGCCGTGCTTGAGGCGGCCTATGCCAGCATCCGGTGCGAAGAGGCCAAGCTCGACCTTCTGGGCTGCGAGCCGGTGGATGCCATCCGCCGGCTTGTGCAGTACAGCTTCGATCACCACTCAAAACACCCCGAATTTATTCGCCTTCTGAATGATGAAAACCTCCATGCCGGGAAAAACGTCCGACGGTCCGAGAGCATCCCGAAGATGAACACCCGTCTTCTGGGCGAGCTTTCGGAGGTTCTGAGGCAGGGCGCGCAGATGGGCGTCTTTCGAAACGATGTCGACCCGCTGCAGCTTTACATCAGCATCGCCGGCCTGGGATATTTCTTCTTTTCAAACAATTACACGCTGTCAGCGGTTTTTGGTCATGACCTTGCAGAGCCCGACGCGCTGGATGCGCGGCGCACGCATATGGTTGCGGTCATTTTGGGCTATCTCCGGCCTGATGGGACGGTGGCGCATCTGCCGGTCGGACGCAACTCTGACGGGCCCGATCCAGCCTGAACGCGCCCCCAGACACCCGCCCAACCAGCCTGAACGCCCACCCAGCCCGAACAAGCGTAAAAATTAGCGCGGCATCAGACAGCCGCCCCGGCCATCGCGGGCCAGTGTGGCGGCCCCGTCGCGCACCGAGGCCGCACGGCCGCGCAGATAGCGGGTGGGATCGGCCGCGGACCAATCCTTGGGATCGGGCAGCAGGCTGGCGATCAGCGCAGCCTCGGCCGGTGTCAGCGCAGCAGCAGGCTTGCCGAAATAGCGCCGCGCCGCGGCCTCGACCCCAAAGGCGCCGGCATCCATCTCGGCGATGTTGAGATAGACCTCTATGATCCGCCGCTTCGGCCATAAAAGCTCGATCAGACCGGCAAACCCCGCCTCCAGCCCCTTGCGCAGCCAGGACCGGCCCTGCCAGAGAAACGCGTTTTTGGCCACTTGCTGGGTGATGGTCGAGCCGCCGCGCAGCCTGGATGTGTCGGACCACGCATCGGCAATGGCATCGAGATCAAAGCCGAAATGCGCGCAGAACCCCGCATCCTCGGCCGCCGCGAGCGAAAGCGGCACATGCGCGGGCAGCGTGTCGAGCGCGACCCAGCGCTGTTCCACCCCGCCCAGCCGCCAGGCTTCGCCCAGCATATAGGGCGTGGCCGGCGGGTTGACCCAGCGATAGGCCGCAACCCAGATCACGCAGATCAACGCGGCCCAGAGACCCAGCCGGAAGCCCGCCCGGAAAAACCGCACAAGCAGCCTGCGCAGGCCGCGAAGCGTCGCCCGCCGGATCCGCCGCAGCCAGCGCATCGCCTGCCTCCTTCCAGCGGAATTCAGGCCGAGCGCGCGTCCTCGCTGTCCGACAGGGGGCTTTCGAGGCGGTTGAGCATCTCCTTGGGCACGATCTGGCGGAAGGAGGGCAGAACCAGGCTCCAATCGCGCAAAAGCGTGTCGGCCAGCGGGCTGCCGGTTTCGCGCAAATGCGCCTCGACCAGCCTGCGCAACACAGCCTCCCAATGGGCGGCGGCGACCGGCACGGCAAGGATCGTGTCGGGGTTCATGCGCACCGCGAACGCGTCCTTCGGATCGAAGACAAAGGCCATGCCGCCCGTCATCCCGGCGCCGAAATTGTCGCCCACCGGGCCCAGGATCACCGCCATGCCGCCGGTCATGTACTCGCAGCCATTGGAGCCGCAGCCCTCGACCACGACCTCGGCGCCCGAGTTGCGCACCGCAAAGCGCTCGCCCGCCCGGCCCGAGGCAAACAGGCGCCCGCCGGTTGCACCATAAAGCACGGTGTTGCCAATGATGGTGTTGTCATGCGGGATGAGCGGGCTGCCCAGCGGCGGGCGGACCACGACCATGCCGCCCGACAGGCCCTTGCCGACATAATCATTGGCATCGCCCTGCACGACCAGCTTCAGCCCTGGTGCGGCGAACGCCCCCAGCGACTGACCCGCCGCGCCCGACAGCACCACCGTGAGGTGATCGGGCTGCAGGCTGTTGCGCATGCCAAAGCGGCGCACGATCCGGCTGGAGACCCGCGCCCCGATCGTGCGCTGGGTGTTCTGGACGGCATAGGAGAGCTGCATCTTCTCGCCATCGCGAAAGAAGGGCCGGGCATCCTTGACGATCTGATGGTCGAGCGTGTCCGGCACCTCGACCCGCGGCCGCTCGCGGTCATAGACCGTGCCGCCCTCATCGACCTTGATGAGCATCGGGTTGAGGTCGAGATCGTCGAGATGCGACGCGCCGCGGCTGACCTGGGTGAGCAGATCGGCCCGCCCGATCACCTGATCGAGGCTGCGCGCCCCGAGGCTGGCCAAAATATCCCGCACCTCCTGGGCATAGAAGGTGATGAGGTTCACCACCTTCTCGGGCGAGCCGGCAAATTTCTCGCGCAGGCTCTCATCCTGGGTGCAGACCCCCACCGGGCAGGTGTTGGACTGGCATTGCCGGACCATGATGCAGCCCATCGCGATCAGCGCCGCGGTGCCGATGCCGTATTCCTCGGCGCCCATCATCGCGGCAATGACGATGTCGCGCCCCGTGCGCAGCCCGCCATCGGTGCGCAGCACCACCCGCCCGCGCAGCTTGTTGAGCGCCAGCACCTGATGCGCCTCGGAAATGCCGATCTCCCAGGGAATGCCGGCATATTTGATCGAGGTCTGGGGCGAGGCGCCGGTGCCGCCATTATGCCCCGACACCAGGATCACATCGGCCTTGGCCTTGGCGACCCCCGCGGCGATGGTCCCCACCCCGGTGGACGCGACCAGCTTCACGCAGACCTTGGCGTCGGGGTTGATCTGCTTGAGGTCATAGATGAGCTGCGCGAGATCCTCGATCGAATAGATGTCGTGATGCGGCGGCGGCGAGATCAGCGTCACGCCGGGCGTGGAATGGCGCAGCCGGGCGATCAGCTCGGTGACCTTGAAGCCGGGAAGCTGCCCGCCCTCGCCGGGCTTGGCGCCCTGGGCGACCTTGATCTCCAGCTCCTGACACTGGTTGAGATACTCCGCCGTCACGCCAAACCGGCCCGAGGCGACCTGCTTGATCTTGGCCGAGGGGTTGTCGCCATTGGCCTCGGGCTGGAAATGCTTGGGGTCCTCGCCGCCCTCGCCGCTGTCCGATTTCGCGCCGATCCGGTTCATCGCGACATTGAGCGTCTTGTGCGCCTCGGGGCTCAGCGCACCGAGGCTCATGCCGGGCGTCACGAAGCGCTTGCGGATCGCGGTGATGCTCTCGACCTCCTCCAGGGGCACGGGCGCACCCAGGGGCTTGAGATCGAGGAGATCGCGCAGATGGATCGGCGCGCGGCTCTTCATCGCGCTGGAATACTTCATCCAGAGGTCGAAATTCCCCCGCGCCACGGCCGATTGCATCATATGCATCAGCTGCGCGCCCCAGGCATGCGCCTCACCCGATTGCCGGGCCTTGTAGATCCCGCCAATGGGCAGAATGTTCGACCCGCCCTGCCAGGCCTTGCCATGGATGTCGGCGGCCTTTTTGTGAATGCCGGCAATGCCGATGCCGGAAATGCGGCTGACCATGCCGGGGAAGAACTCCGCGACAATGGCGCGGCTGAGACCCAGCGCCTCGAAATTCCGCCCGCCGCGATAGGAGGAGATGACCGAAATCCCCATCTTGGACATGATCTTGAGAAGCCCCTGGCTGATCGCCTCGCGGTAGCGCTCCATCGCCGCGCGCAGCGTCATGTCCAAAAGCCCCCGCTCGATGCGGTCGGCCAGCGTGTCCTGGGCAAGATAGGGGTTCACCACCGTCGCGCCACAGCCGATCAGCACGGCAAAATAATGGCTGTCGATGCATTCCGCGCTGCGCACCGTGATCGAGCAGAAGGTGCGCAGGCCTCGGTCGACCAGCCAGCTGTGCACGGCCGAGGTTGCCAGGATCATCGGCAGCGCAATCCGCTCGGGCCCCTGCGAGAGATCCTGCAGCACGATATGCCCGGCCCCGGCGCGCACCGCCTCCTCGGCCGCGTTGCGGATCCGGTCGAGCGCGGCGCGCATGTCCTGGGCCGAGCCCCCGGCGGGATAGGTGCAGTCGATGGTCTGCGCCAGCTCACCGAAATAGGCCTTCATCTCCTTGTATTCGCCATTGGTGACGATGGGGCTTTCCAGGCTGAGGATCTCGGCCTGCGAGCTGTCCTGGTCGAGCACGTTCTTGAGATTGCCAAAGCGGGTGCGCAGGCTCATCACCCGATGCTCGCGCAAGGGATCGATGGGCGGGTTGGTCACCTGGCTGAAATTCTGGCGAAAGAAATGCGAGAGCGGCCGGTAGCGGTCGGAGAGCACCGCGGCGGGCGTGTCGTCGCCCATCGAGCCGATGGCCTCCTTGGCATCCTCGGCCATCGGCGCGAGGACCATCTCGACCTCCTCCATCGAATAGCCCGCCGCGATCTGGCGGGCGCGCAGATCGGCCCCCTGATGCAGCGCCGGCTCGCGCTCGGGCGTCACGATCTGGTCGAGCTCGGTGATCTTGCCCACCCAATCGGCAAAGGGCAGCGAGGCGGAGAGCTCGTTCTTGATCTCGGCATCATGCAGGATCACGCCACGCGCCATGTCGATGGCCAGCATCTGACCCGGGCCCAGCGCGCCCTTTTCACGCACGCTGTGCTCGTCGGTGGGCACCATGCCAGCCTCGGACCCCGCGATCACCAGACCGTCGCCGGTGACCACATAGCGCATGGGCCGCAGGCCGTTGCGGTCCATCCCCGCGCAGACCCAGCGCCCATCGGTCATGGCCAGGGCGGCCGGCCCGTCCCAGGGCTCCATCACAGCATTGGAATAGCCATACATCGCCCGCCAGGCCTCGGGCATGTTGGTGGCAGCCTTCGACCAGGCCTCGGGCACCAGCATGGTTTTGGCCATCGGGGCCGAGCGGCCCGCCCGCACCAGCACCTCAAAGACCGCATCGAGTGCGGCACTGTCGGACGAGCCCTGCGCCACGATCGGTTTGATGTCCTCGGCCAGCTCGCCAAAGGTCGCACTGGCCATGCGGATCTCATGGCTGCGCATCCAGTTCAGGTTGCCCTTGAGCGTGTTGATCTCGCCATTATGGGCCAGCATTCGAAAGGGCTGGGCCAGCCACCATTCAGGGAATGTGTTGGTCGAATAGCGCTGGTGATAGATCGCAAAGGCCGAGACAAAGCGCGGGTCCTGCAGATCGGGATAGAACGTGCTCACCTGCTCGGCCAGCATCATGCCCTTGTAGATCACGCTGCGACAGGAGAGCGAGCAGATGTAAAGCCCCTTGATCTGGGCGGCCGCCGCGGCCTTTTCGATGCGCCGGCGAATGACATAGAGCTCGCGCTCGAAGGTCTCCTCGCTCACGCCCTTGGCGTTGGAGATGAGGATCTGTTCGATCTCGGGCCGGGTCGCATTGGCCTTCTCGCCCAGGACCGAGACATCGACCGGCACATGCCGCCAGCCATAGATGTAATAGCCCAGCCGCAGGATCTCGCGTTCCACGATCGTGCGGCACACCTCCTGCGCGCCGAAATCGGTGCGGGGCAGAAAGATCATGCCGACGGCAAGCTGCATCTCCTCGGGCTCATGCCCGGTCCGGCGCACCTGCTCGAAGAAAAAGTCGCGCGGGATCTGCAGATGGATGCCGGCGCCGTCGCCGGTCTTGCCATCGGCATCCACCGCCCCACGGTGCCAGAGCGCCTTTAAGGCCGTGATCCCGCTCTCGACCACGTCGCGGCGCGGTGTGCCGTCCACGGCGACGACAAAGCCGACGCCGCACGCGTCGCGCTCATCCTCGCGCCGGTAAAGGCCGGTCGCCTCGAGCCGATCGCGCATGGGTTCGCTGTTTGGCATAACTCGCTCTCCTTTTCGTCCGGCGCGGCGTCAGGGCGCGGTGGGCTGCGGGGTCACGCGACTGAACGCGCCCGCCCGCAGCATGATTGCATCGAGATCCGCGCCGCGTTGCGCAAGGGCGGCGGACAGAACCCCACCCAGCGTCCTGTGTTTGTAAAGAAACGCCGCGACCGCATGCGCAACGCCGGGGATCAGATAGTGACGCATGCCGGGCTGGGCCGGAAAGCGCTCGACATGGCGGCGATCCTTGCCGCGCAGCCCGTGGATCACCACGCTGAAGGGCGCTGCGGCCAGGCCCGCCTCAACGGTTTGGGGGGTAAAGGGCGCACAGGCGGCGCGGTGATCGACCAGCCGCGCATCTGGCACAATCGCATCGTCGGGCGAATAGCGCGGCGAGAACGCAAGCGCTGCGCGAACCGGCAGGAACTCCGCCAGGGCAAGGGCGGCAAACCCGCCCATCGAGCTGCCCAGGCTGACGATTTCGCTGGCGCCGGTCCGCTCGGCCTCGGCACCGACCAGGTCGGTCACCGCGCGCATCATCGACCCGCTGGCAAACCAGCCTTGGGTGAGATCGCTCAGAAATATCAGCCTGTTGGCCGGGTCCGACGCCAAAAGCCGCGAGAACTCGCCAGGTGCGGCCTGTCTCAGCGCGGTGCCCCCGATCGAGTTGAACACAACGACAAGCCGCGTGCCCAGCCCGGGAAGGCGCGTGGCGCGCAGGCCGCCGCTTTCCTGGATAAGCTCGGCCCGGGGCGCCGTCGGGCCAGGGCCACGCGCGCCCGCATCGGGCCCGGGCGCCTCCGATCTGGGCTCGAACGTACGATGCGGGCTGCGCTCGACCATCACGCCGGCTCCGCCCCGGTCGCGCCCTGCGACGCGGCCGCAACCATGGCCATGACCTCGGCTTCGGTCAGTGTCTCTTGCGTGCCCGCAAAGGCATAGCCCTCGGGTTTCTGATCGATGAAAAGCTCGGTGGCGAGCGGCAGGTCCGAGGGATCGTCCAGGGTGCCGGCCGTCATCATGGTCATGCCCTGGTAGGGTCCGGGGACGGTCACCCGGTAAAAAAGCCCCGCGCCGCAGATCTTGCAGAACCCGCGTTCGGCCCAATCCGAGCTCTTATAGACCGTGATGTTCTCCGCGCCCTCAAAGACCACCGAGCCCGGGGCCGCCTCGATCGTCATGAACACCCCGCCCGAGAACCGGCGGCACATCTCGCAATGGCAGGCCCCGATGCTGTCTTCGGCGCTCGCAAACCGGTAGCGCACCGCGCCGCACAGGCATTTTCCGCTCCGCTCCGTCATTGCGCATCCTCCCCCGGGCCGGTCTCTTTCTGTCGTGCGAGAAACGCATCAAGCATGGCATTCGCTTCGCTTTTGGTGATCCGCCGAGGCACGGCCGACAGGCAATACCCGTCGGGCTGGTCTTCAAAGAACATCTCCGAGGTCAGGGCGATGCCGTTCATATCGTCGAGCAGGCCCGGGCTCAGCCCGACCCGGTCAGAGCCGCGCATGCGGAAAAAGAGCGTGCTGCCGCATTTCTGGCAAAAGCCCCGCTCGGCCCAGTCCGAGGAGCGGTAGACGCCGATCGGCGCATCCTCGTTGAAATGCAGCCCGTCGCGGGGCACCGAGATTGACAGGAGCGGCGCCCCGCCGGTCATGCGCCGGCAATCGGCACAATGGCAGGCCTCCATCTCCTGCGGGACGGCGTCAAGCGTGACGCGCACGGCTCCGCACAGGCAGCGCCCCACCCCGACACGCCCCCCGGCACGCCCCGCTCCGGCAGGCCCCGAAGCACCGGCGCCCACGCCTGGTCCGTCCAAGGATGCCGGTCCAGCGTCCAAGCCCGCCGCAGACGAGGTCTTTGACATTGCAGGTCTCCCCAAGCGTGCAGCACCGCGCCGCGGGCGCGCCCTCACTCCCCGCGCCCTCACTCCCCGCGCCTTTACTCCGCCGCGCCTTCACTCAGCCGCGCCTTTACTCCGCCGCGCCCTCACTCCGCAGCAACGGAGGCGCGCTTTGCATCGAGATAGGCCGCGATGCTGTCGGCCGCCTCGCGCCCGTCGCGGATTGCCCAAACCACCAGCGAGGCGCCGCGCACGATATCGCCCACCGCCCACACGCCGGGCAGGTTCGTCTCATGCGTGAAATGCCGTGCGCGGATCGTTCCCCAACGGGTCACCTCAAGCTCCGGCATGCCCCAAAGCCGCGGCACATCCTCCGGCTCAAACCCCAGCGCCTTGATGACGAGATCGGCCGGCTCGGTGTATTCCGCGCCGGGGATCTCCTCGGGGCTTTGCCGGCCCGACGCATCGGGCGCGCCCAACCGCATCTTTGCCACCCGCACGCCGGTCACGCTGCCCGACTGGGCCGATGGCGCCGCGGCATCGGTTGCCCGCAGATCGCCCAGGAACGCCTTGGGCGCCGAGAGCCAGACAAACTCGACGCCCTCCTCCTCGGCATTGGCAACCTCGCGCTGGCTGCCCGGCATGTTGGCCCGGTCGCGCCGATAAAGGCATTTGACCGAGGTCGCGCCCTGCCGCACCGCGGTGCGCACGCAATCCATCGCCGTGTCGCCGCCGCCGATCACCACCACACGCTTGCCGGCCGCATTGAGCGTGCCATCGGCGAATTCGGGAACCTCATCGCCAAAGCCCACGCGGTTCGAGGCGGTCAGATAGTCGAGCGCGCGCTCGATGCCGGGAAGCCCCGCGCCGGGGCCCGACAGCTCCCGGCTCTTATAGACGCCGGTTGCGATAACCACCGCGTCATGGGTGTCGCGGATGTATTGGAACGGGACCTTCGTGCCGATATCGCAGTTGAGATGGAACGCGACCCCGGCGGCTTCAAGCTGGGCGATGCGCTGCATGACCACCGGCTTTTCAAGCTTGAAGCCTGGGATCCCATAGGTCATCAGCCCGCCCGCGCGATCATAGCGGTCATAGACGGCAACGCGAAAGCCGATCCGGCGCAGCCGTTCGGCCGCGGCCAGACCGCCGGGCCCCGCGCCAATGATGCCGATGCTCTCGGCCCGGTCGGCCTGCGGGGTGATCGGCTGCACCCAGCCCTCCTCCCAGGCCAGATCGGTGAGGTATTTCTCCACCGCGCCGATCGTCACCGTGCCATGGCCGGATTGTTCGATGACGCAATTGCCCTCGCACAGCCGGTCCTGCGGGCAGATGCGGCCGCAGATCTCGGGGAAGCTGTTGGTCTCCTGGCTCAGCTCATAGGCCTCGCGCAGCCGCCCTTCGGCGGTCAGCCGCAGCCAGTCGGGTATGTTGTTGTGCAGCGGGCAATGGGTCTGGCAATAGGGCACGCCGCATTGCGAGCAGCGCCCGGCCTGGTCGGCGGCCTTCTCGCGGGCAAACTCGCCATAGATCTCGTCGAAATCGCGACGCCGGTCGGCAGCCTCACGCTTTTCGGGCATCGCGCGCGGCAATGTCACGAATTTCAGCATGCGGGTGTCGGCCATCTCGTCTTCCCCTCTCGCTTGCGCCCGCCAGCTTCGGGCTGGTCGAGGCAGGCTGGCGCGGAGGATCGCTGTTAGCCGAAAACATCGCACATGAAAAGGCAGAATCCTTGACGCAATCTGTCGCCTGACCACGGAGTTGACGCGCGAAAAACCCTTCGGGGGGAAATTTATGTCAGTATTATTGACTTTAATTTACAACTTGACCGCCATTTCGGCAGCCCAGCACGGGCAAATCGGGTCCAGAACCCGGGTCGGGCGGCCTGAATGCCGCGGAATGCGGCAATGTCGACCGGATCGGCCAGGTCAGATGCCCCCCGTTGCCCAAAGCCCAACCAGGGCAGCCCCTCCGACCAGAATCCGCCACCAGCCGAAAACCGCAAAGCCATAGCGGGCCACAAAATCGAGCAGAAAGCGCACCACCAGCAGCCCGGCAAAAAACGCGGTGACAAATCCGATGCCGATCGAAACGGCGTCGGACATGTCGAGAAGCGCGCGGTTCTGGTAGAGATCATAGGTGAACGCGCCGGTCATCGTTGGCATGGAAAGGAAAAAGCTAAACTCGGCCGCCGAGCGACGGTCAGCGCCCAGCAGCAGCGCGCCCACAATGGTGGCGCCCGAGCGCGACACGCCCGGGATCAGCGCCAGGCATTGCCAGCAGCCGATGGCCAGCGCCAGCCAGGGCGGATAGCGCATTGCATCGCGGTGAACCGGGTCGGGGGCAGCCCTGCGATCGACCCAGATCAGCACCACGCCGCCGAAAATCAGGCTGACAGCGATCACCAGCGGCGTCTCAAAAAGCACGGTCTTGATGAAGTCATGCAAGAGCACCCCGGCAAAGGCCGCGGGCAGAAAGGCCAGCAGCACCGCGAGCACAAAGCGCCGGGCGGCAGGATCGGTGAAAAACCCCGTCGCCACGCCCCAAAGCTTTGCTGCATAGACCGCGAGCAGCGCCAGAATGGCACCCAACTGGATCAGCACCTCAAAGGTCTTGCCGGTGCTCTCAAACCCCAGGAAATGCCCGGCCAGCAACAGATGCCCGGTCGAGGAGACGGGGATGAACTCGGTCAGCCCCTCCAGCACGCCCAGAAAGGCCGAGATGATCAGCGGCTCATCGTTCATCTGCCGGGTCCGTCAGCGGTCAGGAGCGCCGGTCGCGGCTGTACTCGACGATCTCGGTGTACTGGCCATGCGGGCGGTGGGCGTAAAGATAGCTCTCCAACACCGCATCCATCGCGGTCGGGGTCACATTCAATGCATCGAGCCCCGGCATGCCATCGGCCACCACATTGTCGCGGCCCAACAGGCGGATCTGGTCGCGGGTGATCAGCGTGTTGGTGAAAAGGCCGAGCGACAGGGTCTGCGCAAGGCTCAGCGCACCGGCCTGGATATGGGCAATGCCACTGGGCAGGGTCAGAACCAGCCGGCGGCGGCGGATGACGCCGAGCATTCGCACCATCAGCTGGCGGAAGGTCTCGACATCCGGCCCGCCCAGCTCAAAGATCCCGCGCGCATCGCCGGTCAGCGCCGCCTCGGCGGCCATCGCGACATCGTCGACATAGACCGGCTGAAAGCGGGTCTCGGCCCCCACCACCGGGATGGCCGGCGAAAACCGCGCCATGGCGGCAAAGCGGTTGAAGAACTGATCCTCGGCGCCAAAGACGATCGAGGGCCGCAGGATGACGGCAGCCGGAAAGGCCTCCAGCACCGCGGCCTCGCCCTGCGCCTTGGTGCGGGCATAGGCGGCCGGGCTCTGCGCATCCGCCCCGATCGCCGAGACATGCAGCATGCGCTCTGCCCCCGCCGCCGTGGCCAGCCGCGCGATGCGGCCGGGCGCCTCGGCCTGCACGGCGTCAAACTTCTGCCAGGCGTCCTGAACCAGGATGCCCACGCAATTGACCACCGCATCCGCGCCCTCGATGGCCCGCGCGGTCGACGGCTCGTCCCGGACATTGGCCTGGATCGGCTCGACCTGGCCGACATCGCCATAGGCGCGCACAAAGCCCGCCTCGTTGGGCCGGCGCACCGCCACGCGCACCCGCCATCCCGCCCGGGCCATGCGCCAGGCAATATAGCGTCCGACAAAGCCTGATCCGCCGAAGATGGTGACTAGGGGTGCGGTGCTGCTCATCGGCAAACCTCGTCGCTGCGCCGGGCCTGTCTAGGCTGCGGAGCGCAACGAGGCAAGCGCCAGACCGACGCAGCACATCATGGCGCAAACACATTGAACACCGCAGGCGCGACGCTGAAAGCCCGGCGACCGCAGCTTTGGCGAGGGTCAACGCCGCCAGCGGTCGAGGGAGGGGAAAGGGGCGGCCCCGACCGGGCCGCCCAAGCGCAGGGCCCGATCAGCCGGTCGGCTGCTTGGTCTTGCGCAGATAGGGCAGCACACGCTCAAAGCTGCCAAAGCGGGTCTCGGCATCTTCATCCGAGACCGCGGGGGTGATGATCACATCCTCGCCCTGCTGCCATTGCGCCGGGGTTGCGACCTGGTGCTTGGC
Source organism: Pseudomonadota bacterium (assembly GCA_038521775.1). GTDB lineage: Bacteria > Pseudomonadota > Alphaproteobacteria > Rhodobacterales > Rhodobacteraceae > J013. The sequence continues at coordinate 14,434 of JBCBKN010000006.1, forward strand.
GGTGAGCTGGATCGAGTCGATCGCGCGCAGGATCTCGTCGAAATTCCGCCCCGTGGTCATCGGATAGGTCAGCATAAGCTTGATCTTCTTGTCCGGCCCGATGACGAAGACCGAGCGCACGGTGGCGTTGTCGGCAGGCGTGCGCCCTTCGGAACTGTCGCCGGCCGCGGCGGGCAACATGTCAAAAAGCTTCGCGACTTTCAGCTCCGGATCGCCGATCAGCGGATAATCGACCTGATTGCCCGAGATTGTTTCGATATCGGCCTTCCATTTCACATGGCTTTCGACGGGGTCGACCGAGATGCCGATGATCTTGGTGTTGCGCTTGGCAAATTCCGGGATCAGCCCGGCCATATACCCCAGCTCGGTCGTACAAACCGGGGTGAAGTCCTTGGGATGGCTGAAGAGAACGACATAACCATCACCGATCCAGTCATGGAAACGGATCGTTCCGGCCGTCGTCTCGGCGTCGAAATCCGGCACGGTGTCGTTGATGCGCAGGCTCATTTCCCACCTCCAAATCGTGGATCTTGCAGTTCCACATGGCAGGAATATGTGTTTGCCGGACCGCTTTCAACCCGCAGCTTTCGACCGGCAGTCTTCAACCCCCGAGCGCCGCAAAAAGCCCGTGGCCGGGGCGAAAATACAGCATCTGCCCGATACCGCGCACAGGACTTTGGGATGACGCTGCCTTGCATGAAAGCCACGAGCGTCGGGCTTTTGATGTGCAATGGAAACGGCCTGCGCGACATTTGCGGCTGGCATACGCATGAGCGTGTCGCGGCCCCGGGCATCCGGCTCTACGGGGCGGCGACTGTGCCAAACCACCAAGATCGGCGCCCGGCCAATTGACAACCGCCAGCGCCCGGCGTAGATGCGCCTCGTCGCTTGCCCAGGTGGCGGAATTGGTAGACGCGCTGGCTTCAGGTGCCAGTTCTCGCAAGGGAGTGGAAGTTCGAGTCTTCTCCTGGGCACCATGCGCTCCCGCGCCGCACTGGCGGCCGGAGGGGAGAGGGATGACCGTCACGCTTCACAGGGGTGATCTGCCGCCGGGCCTCGATCTGGGACCCGTGGTTGCGGTCGATACCGAGACAATGGGCCTCAACCCGCAGCGCGACCGGCTTTGCGTGGTCCAGCTTTCCTCGGGCGACGGCACCGCGCATCTGGTCCAGATCGCCCAGGGCCAGCGCACGGCGCCGCACCTTGCCGCGATGCTGACCGACCCGGCCCGGTTGAAGCTGATGCATTTTGCCCGCTTCGATGTCGCGGCGCTGCAAAACGGATTGGGCGCGGTGACCGCCCCGGTCTATTGCACCAAGATCGCCTCCAAGCTGGTGCGCACCTATACCGACCGCCATGGCCTCAAGCATCTGGTGCACGAGCTTTTGGGCGTCGATGTCTCCAAGGCCCAGCAGTCTTCGGATTGGGGTGCGGCCACGCTGAGCGAGGCGCAGCAGAGCTATGCCGCGGGCGATGTGCTCTATCTGCACCGGCTGCGCACAGCCCTCGACGCGATGTTGGAGCGCGAAGGGCGCAGCGGGCTCGCCAAGGCTTGTTTTGACTTCCTGCCCACCCGCGCGGCGCTCGATCTTGCCGGCTGGCCGGAGATCGACATCTTTGCCCACTGATCCCGCCTTGAAGCCGGACCCCATTTTGACGAAGGGCCCCGCTTTATCGGCCGAGGCCGGTCTGGGCACGGGACCCGCCCCGACCCCGGAGCGGGCAAAGCCGCAGGCAGACGCGTCGCAGACCGATCGCCTCACCGCGATCGGACGCCGGGTCCTGAGCCTGGAGGGCCGGGCGCTCACCGATTTTGCCGACATGCTGGATGTCCGGTTCGCCGAAGCCGTGCAGGCGATGATGTCCGCCTCCGGCCGGGTCATCGTCTCGGGCATGGGCAAATCCGGCCATGTCGCGCGCAAGATCGCAGCGACCCTCGCCTCGACCGGCACACCGGCGCAATTCGTGCATCCGGCCGAGGCCAGCCATGGCGATCTGGGCATGGTCACCCGGGCGGATGTGGTGCTGCTCCTCTCCAATTCGGGCGAGACGACCGAGCTTGCCGACCTCATCGCCCACACGCGGCGCTTCAACATTCCGCTCATCGGCGTGGCGAGCCGCGAGGGCAGCGCCCTGATGCGCGCGGCCGACTTCGCGCTGCCACTGCCGGCAGCGCCCGAAGCCTGCCCCAACGGCCTTGCGCCCACCACCTCGACCACGCTGACCCTGGCGCTGGGCGATGCGCTGGCCGTGGCGATCATGGAAACCCGCGGCTTCCGGCCCGAGCATTTCCATGCCTTCCATCCCGGCGGCAAGCTTGGCGCGCGGCTGATCAAGGTGGGCGATCTGATGCATGGGGCCGAGCGTCTGCCGCTGGTCGCACCCGACACGCCGATGGCCGAGGTGCTCATCGAGATGACCGCGCGCGGCTTTGGCGTGACCGGCGTGGCCGAGGATGGGCGGTTGTGCGGCATCATCACCGATGGCGATCTGCGCCGCCACATGGCGCAGCTTATGGACAGCCATGCGGGCGAGGTGATGACCCGCGCGCCGCGTCGGATCGGACCCGATGCGCTGGCAGCCGAGGCCATGGCGCTGATGAACGGCCCCCCGCGGCCGGTCACCTGCCTGTTTGTGACCGATGAGGGCGGCGCACCGCTGGGCCTGCTGCACATTCACGATCTGCTGCGCGCCGGTGTGGACTGATCGATGAGCGACGCGCGCGCTGACCGTCGCGAGCGGCGGCTCGATAGAAGGTTGGGGCGCTACTCGCGCGCGGTGCGGATCCTGCGCATCCTGCTGCCGCTGGGGGCGCTGGCGCTGCTCAGCTCGATTTTCCTGATCACCCGCGACACGTTTCCGGCCGGCGTGCGCTTTACCGCCGCGGATGTGGAGGCCTTTGAGTCCGGTCTGCGCCTGACCGAGCCGCGCTTCACCGGTACCACCGATGCGGGCGAGCCCTTCATGCTGCGCGCCGACTGGGCGTTGCCCGATGCGCCGGATCCAAGCGAGATCGAGCTTGCGGGCATCGAGGCCGAGATCCACCTCGCCGATGGGCGACAGGCCCGGCTGGTGGCCGCCCGGGGCGTGCTGCGGCCAAAGGCGCAGACCGTGGCTCTGGAAGGCGAGGTGGCGATCCGCACCTCCGATGGCTATACGGCGATGGCCCCGCGGGCGGTGGCCGATTTGCGGGCCCGCATCCTGACCGTGCCCGAACCGCTGATCGCCGAGGGGCCGCTGGGCCGCATCGAGGCGGGACGGCTGGTCATGCGCCGTCCCAGTGCCGCCGAACAGCCCGCTGCCGAGGAGGTGATTGTATTTGAGGACAAAGTGCGCGTAATCTACACCCCGGCGGAGGCGCCGGCAGCGCCAGAGGGCCGCTGACTGGGGCAATCGGGGGCAATCGGGGGCAATCGGGGACGCATGGCAGTCGGGCGATCTCTTCGCGCATGGGCGCTGATGATCATGGCCGGTCTGGCCGTGGCCCTTCTGGCCCTTGCTCCTGTGGGGCTGACAGCGACCGGGGCGCTGGCGCAGGACTCGCCTTTCGGCTCGTTCAAGCATGATGCGAGCCAGCCCATCGAGATCACGGCCGACAGCCTGACGGTCAACCAGACCCAGCAGATCGCCACCTTTAAGGGCAATGTGATTGTCGGACAGGGCACGCTGCGGCTGACCGCCGACGAGATGCAGATTTTCTATGACGCCGATGCCTCGGCCGAGGACAGCGAAACCGGACGCATCCGCCTGTTGAAGGCCCTGGGCGCGGTGTTCCTGTCCAACGGCACCGAGGCCGCCGAGGGCGAATGGGCCGAATACGATGTCGCCAAGGGCGTGATCAAGATGGGCGGCGAGGTGCTGCTCACGCAGGGCGAGAACGCCCTGGCCGGCGACTCGCTCTGGATCGACCTCAATGCCGGGCTTGGCGAGATCACCGGGCGCGTGAAGACGGTGTTTCAACCCGCATCGCAGGATGAGACGAATTGACGCGATGACCGATGCCGGCATCTCCTCCGGGCCAACCCTTGCCGTTGCCGGCGACACCGCCGGTCTGCAGGCGCAGGCCCTGGGCAAATCCTACCGGCGCAAACCGGTTCTGCGGGATGTTTCGCTCACCTTGCGGCGCGGCGAGGTGGTGGGGCTGCTCGGTCCCAACGGGGCCGGCAAGACGACCTGCTTTTACTGCATCACCGGGCTGATCCGGCCCGAGGCCGGGTCGATCACCATCGATGGCCGCGATGTCACGCTGCTGCCCATGTATCGCCGGGCGCGCAAGGGCCTGGGCTATCTGCCCCAGGAAGCCTCGATTTTCAGGGGCTTAAGCGTAGAGGAAAACATCCGTGCGGTGCTGGAGCTGACCGAGCAGGACCGCGGCAGCCGCGAGGCCCGGCTGGACGCGCTGCTGGCGGAGTTCTCGATCACCCATCTGCGCCGAACCCCGGCTGTGGCCCTGTCGGGCGGCGAGCGGCGGCGCGTGGAAATCGCCCGTTGCCTTGCGGGCCGGCCCAAATACATCCTGCTCGACGAGCCCTTTGCCGGGGTCGATCCCATCGCGGTGGGCGATATCCGCCAGCTGGTCAAACATCTTAAGGATCGTGGGATAGGTGTGTTGATCACCGACCACAATGTGCGGGAAACTCTCGGCATCATCGATCGGGCATACATCTTGCATGGCGGTGTGGTAATGATGAGCGGGTCCCCGGACGAGGTGGTCGAGGACCGCAACGTAAGACGGGTCTATCTGGGCGAGGGCTTCCGCATCTGAGCGGCACGCCCGAAAGGGCGGCATGACGGCACTCGGGCAAAAGCTCCAGATCAAGCAGACCGCGCAGCTGGTGCTGACCCCGCAGCTGCGCCAGGCGATCCAGCTTTTGCAGCTGACCAATCTGGAGCTTTCGGCCTTTGTGGCCGAGGAGGCCGAGCGCAACCCGCTGATCACGCTCGTTGGTGAAACCGCCGAAGCGGCGCTGGCGACCGCCCAGCCCGCGGCGCGGCTGGAAGATCAGATGCGCGATGCCACGCCGCATTCGGCCGAGCGTGCGCTGGACGCGCCGCGCGATGCGGTGTTCGACGAGGCCGTGGCCGATGGGCAGGCGGAGTGGCGGCGCCACAGCGACCGGCTTGCCCCGGTGCGGGACGTGCCCGGCGACATGCTCGGCGGTGTGGCCGGTCCGGTCAGCCTGCGCGCGCATCTTCTGGCCCAGATCGGCTGCATGCGCCTGTCCGGCCCGCTGCGCGCACTGGCCGAACTGCTGGTCGATGAAATCGACGATGACGGCTATCTGCGCGGCGACGATGCCGAGATTGCAGCACGCCACCGGGCAACGCCCGAGGATGTCGCGACGGCCCGCGGCGCCCTCCATCTGTGCGAGCCGACCGGCATCGGCGCCCGCGATCTGGCGGAATGCCTGGCCCTGCAGCTGGCCGAGAGGGGCGCGCTCGATGCGGGCATGGCAAAGCTGCTGGCGCATCTCGATCTGGTCGCGGCCAATCGGGTCGATCGGCTGACCGAGCTTTTGGGACAGTCGCGCAAGACGCTGGGATCGATGCTGGCGCTGCTGCGCCGGCTGGACCCGCGCCCTGGCCTGTCGCTGCAATCGGGCGACACGCGCTATATCGTGCCCGATGTCTATATCCGCCGCGGCCTTGACGGTGCGCTGCGGGCCGAGCTCAATGAGGACAGTCTGCCGCAGCTGCGCGTGGACAGGGGCTATGCGGATCGGGTGGCCGCGCAGGGCGATGAGGCGCGCAGCTTTGTGTCGGAATGCCGCACCAATGCGGCCTGGCTGACCCGCGCGCTTGACCAGCGCGCCCGCACGATCCTGCGCGTGGCCAGCGAGATCCTGCACCGGCAGGCGGGCTTCTTCAGCGACGGTCTGGACGGGTTGCGTCCGATGACGTTGCGTGATGTGGCCGAGGAGCTCACCTTGCACGAATCGACCGTCTCGCGGGTGACCTCCGGCAAATACCTGTCCTGCGAGCGTGGCACGATTGAACTGCGGTTCTTTTTCAGCACCGGTTTGCCGGCCAGCGATGGCGGCGAGGCGACATCGGCCACTGTGATCCGCGACAAGATCCGCCGCATGATTGCGGCCGAAAATCCCAGCAGACCGCTTTCAGACGATGCGATTGTGAGCAGTTTGGGCAGTGAGGGAATAGAGATCGCGCGACGAACGGTTGCCAAATATCGCGAAGGGCTGAAGATCCCCTCTTCGGTCCGGCGGCGGCGCAAGACCGGCGTGTCGGGCGATTGACAGCCCTGCAGGCTGACCCTAGGTTCCGCGCGCTGCGGACCGGGGGGAGAGAATCTCGACCACGGGCCCTGGCGACGAACGAAGGAACGTTGATGCGCATACAGGTCACGGGAAAGCAGATCGATGTGGGTGACGCCCTTCGCACCCATGTGTCTGACCGGCTTGGCGATGTTGTCGGCAAGTATTCCGGACGACCTGCTGAAGCGACCGTGACCTTTTCGCGCGATGCGCATCTTTCGGTCTGCGATGCGACGGTGCATCTCGATTCCGGCCTGACCGCCAAGTCGGAAGGACGGGCGCCCGAGATCTACACAGCCTTTGACGCCTGTCTGGAGCGGATGGACAAGCAGCTGCGCCGCTACAAGCGGCGGCTCAAGAACCATCACCGCAGCCCGCCCGCGGTCGAGGCCGATTACAGCGTCCTCACCCCCGTGTCGGAAGACAGCGCCGATGAGAGTGCGGACCTGCCCCAGCCGGTGATTGTGGCGGAAACCAAGACGGCGATTCGCACGCTGTCGGTGGGTGAGGCGGTCATGGAAATGGAGCTTGCCAATGCGCCGGTTCTGGTGTTTCGCAATGGCTCGCATGGCGGCGTCAATGTCGTCTACCGTCGTGAGGACGGGCATATCGGCTGGGTCGACCTGCGCAATCTGGCATCGGCCTGAACCCATGCAACCGCGTTATCTGGGGCAGGCATAGCCATGGAGCTGTCGGAACTGATCCAGCCCGAAGCCGTGCAGGGCGGGCTGAAATCGGCAAGCAAGAAGCGTGCGCTGCTGGATCTGTCCTCCATCGCGGCCGATCTTTATGCGCTGAGCGAGACCGATGTGTTCTCGGCCTTGCAGGAGCGTGAGCATCTTGGCCCCACGGGCATGGGCAAGGGCGTGGCCATACCGCATGCCCGCATTGCGGGGTTGGAGCGGGTTGCGGGCTGTTTTGCGCGGCTTTTCAAGCCGGTCGATTACGAATCGGTCGACGGCCAGCCGGTCGATCTGGTGTTCATGCTGCTCGCGCCCAAGGATGCCGGGGCCGAGCATCTCAAGGCCCTTGCCCGCGTCGCCCGGGCGCTGCGCGATCCGGTGATCTGCGAAAAGCTGCGCTCCACGCAGGATCCGTCGGCGCTGTTTTCCATTCTGACCGAACCCGGCGCTGCCTGAACGGGCGAGGGTCTGACCCTGCTTGCCCTGGGGGTTACGGGTCGGGGCAGATATTGGGGTCATAGCCCAGCCGGGCATGATCCTGGGCATAAAGCCGCGCAACCCGGGCCGCGAGACCTGGCGTCCATGTCTCGGCCAGCGCAAACAGCGGATCGGGCTGACCCGCCAGTGCTGCCTCGGACCCGGTCAAACCGAGCTCGGCGCGAAGCAGGGCTGCAGTGCCGGCAAGATCCGGGCCCAGAACGCGGCGCAGCGGCAGCCAGGTCGAGATCTGGGCCAGATGGGTCACCTGCGGGGTCCAGAGCGGATCGATCCGTATGGTGGTTCGCCCGGCCAGGTTAAGCGCGAGGAAGTCCAGGAAGACCTCGAAACCGCGCCGGTGCGCGGCAAGATCGTAGCCCCGCGCCTCCAGACCGGCGCGGTCGGCGCTGTTGGCAGGTTCGGTGTCGGGCAGGGCGAGGCCATATTCGCGCACCAGCGCGGATCGGATGCGGGGAAAGCCCTTGCCGCGCGGCCGCACGAAGCGCGACATGAAGACATCGTAGATCCGGGCCATGGGGTGGCGGGTCGCGGTCACGGCCAGCCGGATCTCGCCGCGACGAAGCCCGGCCTCGATCCCGCGCTGGGACAGCGTTGCGCGCAGTGCCGGGGGCTGACCCGGCTCACCCTCCACCGCGAGGCGTTCAAGCCAGGCCGTGATCCGCGCCTCCTGCGCGCCGGGGATCGGCACGAAAAGCAGCCCCGCGGCCGGGGCAAGACGCGCGCCCTGCAGCGCCGGCATCGCAGGCGAGCCCTGGGGTCGCTGCCCCTTCGCCGCGCTCGCCACCGCTTCGGGGTTGATCACATGCGCGGCAAGCGGGCCCGGGTTCTGGCGGAGCAGGGTCGGCGCGATGCGGCTGAGCCGATGCGCGCTGCCCAAATGGCGCCCGAGCCCGTTGATCAGCGCAAGCTCGCCAAGCTCTTCAAATCGCAGGTGAAAAGCGCTGCAACCGGCCGTGCGCATCTGCTGCAGAAAGCCATGCCGCGCCGCGTCCCGCGCCGCGCAAAACGCGGCCAGTGCGCCGGAATCGACATGCACCTTGGCCGATTTTCGCCGCCCCTTTGAGGTGAGCATCCACTGCCCGGTTTCGCGCGCAATGAGCAGCGACACAAAGCTCTCCACAGGGTCGCGGTCAAGCAGGATCCGCGCACAGCCGGGGTCTTGCGCCACATGCGCAAGCACGCGCGGGTCGTGATCGTCGAAGATCCGAAAGCCCGGCAGCTGCGATCCGGCGCGGGCGATCATCCGGTCGATCAGCGCCAGGGGATCCGCATCGCGCGCGGCCCGGCTGATGCCTTCGAAGGCAGATCTGCCCGGCTGCCCGACAAAGCTGGGATTGAAGAGCTCGCCATGGCAGAGCAGGTCGGGGAACTGGGCCAGGGTGCGCTGCAAGAGGTTCGAGCCCGTGCGCATTGCGGCAATGATGGCGAAATAGCGCAGCGGCGGCGCCGCGGCCGGTGCGTCCGGCGCGCTCACGCAGAGATGGTCATGGCCCGAACCGCACCGGCGCTGCGCACGGCCCGTGCCCGTTCAGCCTCGCGCAGACGGGCGGCATCGCGATGCCCCATCGCCAGGGCCACCTGCGAGATTGCATAGGGTGCGGCCGCGGCCACCTGGCCCAGAAAGGCGGCCCCGCCCCAGCCCTGTGCCGTTGCTTGGGACAGCGCCGCAATCGGGTCGGCGACCGCATCGGCCAGGGCGATCTCGACGATCTGCGCTTTCGGCGCCGGCGCGGGCGCACGCGCGGGGGCCAGTTCGGCGGGGTCACCGGGCGCCAATCCCTGCGCAAGCTGCGCGAGCCTGTGCATATCGCCCCGCGCGGTGCGGCTCAGACGCAGCAGCCAGTGATCGGCAATCCGCAGGATGCGCGCATTCGGGTCCTGCAGGACGAACCGACGAAGCCGGACATCATCCTCCACATCGATCTGAAACCCGCTCACCCCCATGCGCGCCTGACGCAGCAGCGCGATCAGATACTGGTCGGGATCGCGGTCGCGCAGCTGCGGGTTTGCGGGGATGTTGCCGGTCCAAACCCGCCGATCACCGGCCAGCTCCACCCGATGCGGCGCAAAAAGCCGCCCATGCGAAATCACCTTGGGCCCGCCCTGGCCGCGCTGTGCCGCGTCGAACCGGGCATGCACGCTGCGATGCCATCCCGGCGCGAGCGCGTCAAAGCCCTCAAACACCCAATAGGGGCCCGGCGTCTGATGCTGCGCGCTGTGCCAGTGACAGGGAAACCGGCCGGGCCCGAGCAGACCTGGCCGCCCCGTGCTGCGCTGACGGTGCACCTCGGCAAAGGGCCGCTCGGCAATATGGCTGCGACAGCGGGCATGCCCGCGCGCCGGCGGGCCGGTCTCGAGCATCTGACGGTAGAGCCCACCTGCCCCGGACCAGATCTTGCGGGCAAAAAAATGATCGGCCTGGGAGAGCAGCCCCAGATGATCATCGTAAAAGCTGTGCGGCTTGCCCTGATGATCAAACTTGCTCAATGTCAGGGAGCGGCTGTCCAGATGCCGGCTGTGATCGCGCGCAAGGCTTTGAAAATAGGTCTCATCCGGGATCCAGCTCAGCGCAAAGAACCGGTCGAAGCGCGGGCGGCGCGGGTCGCGCAACACGGCCTCCAGCGTGGCCCGGGTCAGGCACCACCATTGCGAACCGATGCGGGGCGTCAGCCCGTGCGGCAGGCTGCGCGAGAGGCCAAGGCGCCGCTGCAGGCCAACAGCCGCATCGAAGAGCATCCGGTGCCGGCGCCAGGAAAACGGGAAACGCAGGGTCAGCCGCTCGACGCTCAGCCCGGCCTTCACCCAATGCCCGGTGCGGGCATCCTCGCTCTCGATAAAATCGGTCTCCGGATGGGCGGTGAGAAACGCGCGCAATTCGGAGAGCGGCCGGATGGGCAGGCAGGCACCCGAGATCAGGCAGACATGGGTGAGGTCGGGCCGCTGGGCCAGCAGCCGTTCGGCCGCACCCTGGGTGGCGCGCACCAGCCCGAACCCGCCCCACTCGCTGCGCCGCCGCGGCGCAATCGTCGCATGGGCCGTTTCCGAGACGGCCCGCTCGACAGGGGCAAACGCGGCGCGCGGCACCCGGCGGTCGACATGGATGGCAACCGGCGCGCCCTGCCCGTCAAGCCACTGCATCAGCGCCACCGCGCGGTGCAGATTGGTATGCGCCAGCAGGATGAACCCGACGCTCACAGCCAACCGCCATGCGAGATCAGGCCCAGGTCCTGCAGATCCCGCCATCCGGTATAGCGGGTCGAGGCCGGGGTCCACAGGCTGCGTCCCGCCCCATCGGCATAGGCGCGATACTCCCGCGAATTGGCGTAATGCTGGCGCCGATGAAGCTCCTCGGCGGATTTCTCACCCAGCATCTGCAGGAATTTGGGATGCATCAGCGCGCCGGCCGGCCGCTCGCCCCCCCATTCGTCATAGACCCGGTTGAGCCCCCGCGGCAGCAGCGAATGGGTCGAGCTGGCATAGACATAGCCGCGTTGCCAGCGCACCAGCGGGATTTTGTTGAGCGCCGGCGCCCGGTTCGGCGCATCGGCAAAGAACACCCGTTGCCGCGGCCCGCCCTGGATCCACAGATTGTCCATCCGGCCATCGCGGCGGAACTGGTAATTCCCGGCATCGAAGTAGGGCGCGGCGCGCATCGGGTCCTCGCCAGCGCGATAGGGCGTCTCACCGGGCGGGCCGGCGCCATACATGTCGATGAGCAGGGTGCCCAGCGCCTTCACACCCGATGCATCCAGCCAGTCGGTCAGCGCGGGCAGCGGGCGGCTGTCGCAATGGGGATAGACGAGGAACTCATCAACATCGACCGTCAGCGTCCAATGCCCCGCGCCATAGCGGGCGAGCAGATGGTTCAGCCAGTCCATCCCGAAGCGCGCGCGCTTGTAGCTGCCCTCGCTGCGCCAGACCGAACAATCGGGCTGGTCGCACAGATAGCCGGTGGAGCCGTCATCCGACGCATTGTCAACAAAGAGGAAATGTTTGACGCCCAGACCGCGGTGATAGTCCAGAAAGAAGGGCAGCCGGGTGAGCTCATTGCGCTGGGTGCAAAAGAGCAGAATGTCGCCGGGGCGGATCGCCGAGGTCCGTCGCGCAATGCAGCGCAGCTGGAACGCCTTTCGGAGCGCGCGCAGCTGTCGCCCGCGCCGCGCCATGCGCAGCCTCACTTTCCTGGCGTGTCGCAGCACAGCCACCCCGTTCAACACACAGTGCCAGTGTTATCTCAAAACTGGCGAAACTTTGTCAAAACACGTCCCAGGCAGGGGAAATGCGCATTCCAGAGCATCGGCGCTGGCGGTTTCGGCGGCGTTAACCCTGAATGGGGGTCGCGCGCGCTGAAGCGCCGGAGCGCGTCCTGCCAGGCTTCCGGGTCACCGCCATCGAGATAGACGGGCCAGTTGCCGCCGGTTTCCCGCAGGGCCGGCAAGTCCGACACGATGGCCGGAAGCCCCATGGCCATGGCCTCGGCCAGCGGCAGACCGAAGCCCTCGGCCATCGAGGGCAGCAGCAGCGCCCGCGCCGGTGCCATCAGGCCATGCAGCGCGCTGTCGGGAAGCGGCCCATGCCAGACCACACCCGGTGGCGGATCGGCCAGCCGGCGGCGCAGGGCCCGGCCGGCCCAACCCATGCGCCCGATCACGTCGAGCTGCGGCGGCGCGGCGCCCCAGCGCGCCCAGATGTCCAGCAGCATCGCATGACCCTTGCGCGGTTCGACCGTGCCCAGCATCACAAAGGAGGGGTGTTGCGCGGGCGCGGCCTGCACAGCCGGGGGATCGATGCCGAGCGGCAGCACCTGGATGGGCGGGGCGGGCAGCCGCCAGCGCGTCAGCCAGGCTGTGATCTGGCGGGCGGTGTGGTGCGAATTGGCCAGCAGCAGATCGGCCTGCGCCGCGGCGCGCAGGCGGGCCGCAAAGCGCCGCGCCGGGGCGGGGCGGGCCAGATCGGGGTGATCGAGCGGGATGGTGTCATGGATCATCACCACCCGCAGGGCGGCGGCGGACCTGAGCGCCGCCAGCACGTCCTGCGAGAGGTTCGAATGCCCGACATTCAGCGCCAGCGTTCCGGGCGGCAGATGGGCGCGCAGCATCGCGCCAAGCCCGGCCCGGTCGGCCCGCGCCGCCGCAAGCCGCCGCGCCAGGCTTTCGGCCCGCCGCACCGGGGCGGGGCGCCGCGGCCAGTGCCCGCGCAGGTCCAGCGATGCCTCGCCCCCCTCGGCCAGCACCCGCGCCATTGCCTCCGGCGCGAGCAGCACAAAGCCTCCCGCGATGCGCGCAAACCCCCAATGCGGCCTGCCCCGCAGCTGCGCCAGATAGGCCGCCTCGACCCGGTCGATGCCGCTGGGCGTGTCGTGACCGATGCGCGACAGGCTGCGGGAGATGTCGAGAAGCACCGGGCCGGGCCAGAACACCGGCTGGCGGTCAGCGGGCGCCGCCTGGGGCGGACCGGTCAGCGGACGTATCCGTTGCGTTGATGCCAGCGCCAGGCATCGCGGATCATCCGCTCCAGCGTCGAGCGCTCGGGCCGCCAGCCCAGCTCGGCCTCGGCCTTGCGGCTGCCCGAGACCAGGCTCACCGCATCGCCGGCCCGCCGCGCGCCACCCTGCCAGGGCACCGCCAGGCCGGTGGCCGCCTCTGCCGCGGCGATCACCTCGCGCACCGTGAACCCGCGCCCGGTTCCCAGATTGAAGACCGCGCTGGGGCCGCCCTCCAGCAGCCAGGCGAGCCCCTTGCAATGCGCATCGACCAGATCGGTGACATGCACATAGTCGCGCACGCAGGTGCCGTCGCGGGTCGGGTAATCCTCGCCGAACACGGTCAGCGCGGCGCGCCGTCCCATGGCCGCAAAAAGGGCGAGCGGGATCAGATGCGTCTCGGGGTCGTGGAACTCGCCGATCTCGCCGCTTTCATCCGCGCCGCCGACATTGAAGTAGCGAAACGCCACCGTGCGCAGCCCGTGCGCGGCGCCGAAATCGCGCAGCATGTCCTCCACGGCGCGTTTCGAGGCCCCAT
>JBCBKN010000007.1:0-27635 GCA_038521775.1 Pseudomonadota bacterium
AACCGCCTGTCCGATTGGATGTTCGTGGCCTCGCGCATTGCCAATGAAAATGGCGCGGCCGATATTCTCTGGGTGCCGGGCGCCAACCGCTGACGCGGCCGCGATCCGGCCCAGGCCCAAGCCGCGGCCGCCCGACCCGCCCTCGCGCGATCCCAGGCACCGTCCCCGACCACCGCCCCCCAGGCTTCTTCTTGGTAAAAATACTCAAATCCCGCCCCCGCCCCCGATGCGCAACGCCGCCGGCCCGGGCCAAATGCGGCATCCAGCGGCATGACGCCACGTCGCCATTGCATGCGCCCTTACGTCAACGTAAACCCCCGCAAGGCCGGAACCCGCGCGCGGACGGCCGCTCTCAGGGATGCGAGCTGGAGGGAAAGCGATGAAGGTGCTGGTGCCCGTCAAACGGGTGATCGATTACAACGTGAAGGTCCGGGTGAAGGGCGACGGCACCGGCGTCGATCTTGCCAATGTCAAGATGTCGATGAACCCCTTCGATGAGATTGCCGTCGAGGAAGCGATCCGCCTCAAGGAGGCCGGAACGGCCTCGGAGGTCGTGGCTGTGTCGATCGGCGTCAAGCAGGCGCAGGAGACGCTGCGCACCGCGCTGGCCATGGGGGCCGACCGCGCCATCCTGGTCGTTGCGACCGATGATGTGCACACCGATATCGAGCCGCTCTCGGTTGCCAAGATCCTGGCCAAGATCGTCGAGGCCGAGGAACCGGGCCTTGTCCTGATGGGCAAGCAGGCCATCGACAATGACATGAACGCCACCGGTCAGATGCTGGCCGCGTTGATGGGCTGGAGCCAGGGCACCTTTGCCTCCGAGGTCGCGATCGAGGGCGAGGCCGCCAGCATCACCCGCGAGGTCGATGGCGGTCTGCAGACCATCAAGATCTCGCTGCCGGCCATCGTGACCGTCGATCTGCGCCTCAACGAGCCGCGCTATGCCAGCCTTCCCAACATCATGAAGGCCAAGAAAAAGCCCATGGACGAAAAGACCCCGGCCGATTACGGCGTCGATGTCGCGCCGCGGCTGACGGTCCTCAAAACGGTCGAGCCCGAAGGGCGCCAGGCCGGCATCAAGGTGAAATCGGTGGATGAGCTTGTGGGCAAGCTCAAAGAAGCGGGGGTGATCTGATGGCGGTCCTACTTCTGGCAGAAGTGACTGGCGACACGCTGGCGCTCGATGCCACGGCCAAGGCGCTGACCGGCGCCAAAATGCTCGGCCCGGTGACGGTGCTGGTCGCCGGCGAGGGCTGCGCCGAGGCCGCGGCTGAGGTCGCCAAGCTCGATGGCGTGGCCAAGGTGCTCTGCGCCTCTGACCCCGCCTTTGGCCATGGGCTCGCCGAGCCGGTCGCGGCCCTGGTGGTCTCGCTCGCCGGCGATTTCACCCATATCGTGGCGCCGGCCACGGCGGCCGCCAAAAACGTCATGCCCCGCATCGCCGCGCTTCTCGATGTGATGGTGCTGTCGGATGTCTCGGGCATCGTCGATGCCGACACGTTCGAGCGGCCGATCTATGCCGGCAACGCGATCCAGACCGTGAAATCGGTCGACCCCAAAAAGGTCATCACCCTGCGCACCACCGCCTTCGACGCGGCGGGCGAGGGCGGCTCGGCTGCGGTTGAGGAAATCTCGGCGGCCGACAATCCGGGCGTGTCGGAATGGGTCGAAGACAAGGTGGCCGAAAGCGACCGCCCCGAACTCACCTCGGCCAAGATCGTCGTCTCGGGCGGCCGTGGCGTGGGGTCCGAGGATGACTTTGCACTGATCGAAAAGCTCGCCGGCAAGCTTGGTGCCGCGGTGGGCGCGTCGCGCGCAGCGGTCGATTCGGGCTATGCGCCGAACGATTGGCAGGTCGGGCAGACCGGCAAGGTCGTCGCCCCCGATCTCTACGTCGCCGTGGGCATCTCGGGCGCGATCCAGCATCTTGCGGGCATGAAGGACAGCAAGGTGATCGTGGCGATCAACAAGGATGAGGAAGCGCCGATCTTCCAGGTCGCCGATTACGGCCTCGTTGCCGATCTCTTCACCGCCGTGCCGGAGCTGGAAGAAAAGCTCGGCTGAGCGGTCGCGATCCCGGGCGGTCCTGCATCGCTCCAACCGGTCCTGGGCGTGCGCGCCCGGGACCAAAGCTGACCCGACCAGAGGGGTGCATCTGAGTTGGCCTGGATCCTCTATGCCGCGCATGGTGGCAAGAACCATGTCGATTTGGCCTTCGACCCGGATTTGGAGGGCGCCTATGCGTCGGGCAGCGCGCTTGTGCAGGATGGCGACCCGCCGGCCGAGCGCTCCTTGCGGTTTCGGGCCAGGGCGGAAACCACGCGCAAGACAGTGCCCAATATCTGGTACATCGCCGAGCGTTGGTGCATGGACCATCGCGCGAAAGACGCAATCGAGGCGGTTGATCCGGGCCGCCACATCTTTCATCCCCTTGACTTTACAATGAAAAATGGCGAGCCGATGGCCGGCGGCCCGTTCTTCACCGCCTATTTTCAAGGGCGTGTCGATTGTGTCGACACAGACGCTTCGCTGGTTGAGGTTGTCACGACCGCCACCGGGCGCACGCGCTATATGACCAAAACGGGCCGGCCAAAGCTCACCGTCAAGCGGGCCGAGATTGCCGGGCGCCATGCCTGGTATTGCGACAAGATGGTTCGGATCCTGATGCTGTCGGATGCCTTGCACGCCCGCATGGTGGCGGAAAAGATCAAAGGCCCGGAGTTTCTGCCTGTCGCCGAGCGGTGAGGCTGCCCGGCTTTAGTGGGGCCATAGTCGGGCCTTGCCCGGGGCCCGGCTGACGCGCATATCGGCGGCGCGTGCCGCCGTCAGGCCCCAGGCCGCACACCCCAGGCCGCACAGCCCGACCCAAAACGGCTTCACACAAAATCCGACCGCGCAATCGCATAGCGCGCCATTTTTTCGTTCAGCGTGCGGCGGGGCAGGGCCAGCTCGGACATCACATCGGCGATCGAGCCGCGATGCCGGCGCAGGGCGCTTCGGATCAGCATGCGCTCAAAGGCCTCGACATGCTCCTTAAGCGGGCGCTGTTCGGGGGGCATATTGTCGGGGCGCGCGGGCAGCACCGGGTCGAGCAGCTCGGCAATCGCCACCGGCCCGCGCTTGGCCCGCAGCACCGCGCGCTCGGCAAGGTTCTTGAGCTGGCGCACATTGCCCGGCCAGGGAAACTGCAGCAGCGCCGCGGCATCATCGGCCGACAGCACCGGCGCATCGGCGGCGTGTTCCTGGGCCGAGTTCTGGGCAAAGAGGTCGAAGAGCGTCAGCACATCCTCGCCCCGGGCGCGCAGCGCCGGCGCCACGATCTCCATCTCGGCCAGGCGATAGAAGATCTCCTTGCGCAACCGCCCCTCGGCCTCGGCCACATGCGGATCATCCGGCGTCGCCCCGATGACCCGCGGTGCCCCGGGCCCGATGCGCCCGGCAAACCCCTCGATCAGATGCGGCTGCAACGCCGTTGGCAGGGCGGTCACCTCATCGAGAAAAAGCGTGCCGCCGGTTGCGTCCTCCAGCCGCTCAATCAGCAGTTCGGGGGCGGTGTCCTCGGCCAGGGCCGCGCAGTTGACCAGCACGAAAGGGCCCTGCGCGCGGTCCGAACAGCCATGCAGCGCGCGGGCGATCAGGGTCTTGCCGGTGCCGGTTTCGCCATAGATCAGCACATTGCGGTCGGTGGCCGCGCAGTCGATCACATCCTCGCGCAGCCGGCGCACCGCCGCACTTTCCCCCACGATCTGCCGCAGGAGCGCCGAGCCATCCGCCAGCTCGCGGCGCAGCGAGCGGTTCTCCAGCACCAGGCGCCGGGTCTCGGCCGCCCGCCGCACCAGATCCGACAGCCGATCCGGGTTGAAGGGTTTTTCCAGGAAATCATAGGCGCCCAGCCGCATCGCCTCGACTGCCATGGGCACGTCGCCATGCCCGGTGATCAGGATCACCGGCAGATCGGTGTCGCGCTGCATCAGCTGGCCGAGCAGTTCCAGACCGTCAATGCCGGGCATGCGCACATCGGTCACAACGACGCCCGGAAAATCGGGCTGGACCGCATCCAGCGCCGATTGCGCATCCTCATGGCCGGCCGGAATAAAGCCCGAAAGCTCCATCCATTGGCTGACCGAGGCGCGCATGTCGTCCTCGTCATCGACGATAATCACCGGGGTGGGTGGCAGCGGCTTCATCGTGCCCTCCGCGCAAGCACGCACGGCCGTTCACTCGGCCGCGGTTTCCATGTCCTGTAGGGCCGGCAGGTGGAGCTCAAAACAAGCCCCTTCTCCATCGCGATTGCGCGCGACCAACCGTCCGCCCAAATCTTGTGCGATGCCGGCCGAAATAGCAAGGCCGAGCCCCAGCCCCTCGCCGGGTTTCTTGGTGGTAAAGAAGGGCTCGAAGATCTCCTCGGCATTCGGGGGAAGACCCGGCCCATTATCGACCACCCGGATGACGAAATCCGGCCCCGGCGCGATGGTCAGATCGATGCGCCGGTCCGGCTGTCCTCGAACGGCATCGAGCGCGTTGCGCAGCAGGTTGACCAGGATCTGTTCGATGCGCAGCTGGTCGCCGCGCACCATGCAGGGCGTTCCCGGCATGTCGAGATCGACGGCAAGCCCGGTCTGGCTCAGCTGGGGCTGCATGACCGACAGCGCGCCCCGCACCGCCGCACGCAGATCGAGCGGACGCATGTCCTGATCGCCCTTGCGCGCAAAGCTTTTGAGCTGTCGGGTCAGCACCGCCATGCGCGAGATCAGATCGTCCATGCGCTGGATCGAGGCCTGGGCCTCGACGGGCCGGCGCCGGTCGAGCAGAAGCTTGGCACCGGCGATATAGGTGCGCATCGCCGCCAGGGGCTGGTTGAGCTCATGGCTCACCGCGGCCGACATCTGCCCCAGCGCGGCCAGCTTGCTGGCCTGCTCCAGGCTCTGTTCGGTCTGGGCCAGGGTCTTTTCGACGCGCCGGCGCTCGACAATCTCGGCCGACAGCCGCCGGTTGAGATCGCGCAGCCGGTCGGATTCGCGCTTGAGCCGGAGGAACCGACGCCAGGCGCGTTTGGAGTTGATCCAGAATCCCAGCGCGGCAAGCAACGCCAGAACCATGATCTCCAACGCGATGCCGGCATTGACCTTGGCCTGCACCTCGTCGGTCGGGGCCATGTAGTTGAGCGTCCAGCCGCGAAAGCCGATCGCCCGCTCGCGGCGCAGAAAGTTGAGCCCGTCGATGCTGACCTCCTGGCCGGATTCGCGCCAGCCGATGGGAAGGATCTCGATCCCGCCCAGCCGGTTGTCGCGGATTGCCGCCAGCCGGGCCTCCTCCATCAGTGGCGAAAGCTGGCGGTACCGCCAGTCCGGGGTCGAGGAGAGGATCACGATGTCCTGGGCGTTGGTCACAAAGACCCGGCCCAGATCGCGCGACCAGCCCTCCTGCAGCGGGCCCAGATTGACCTCAACCGCGATCACGCCCAGAAAGCTGCCGCCCATGCGCACGGGATGGCCAAAAAAGAACCCCAGATCCCGGTCATCGATGCCGGTGATCGAGAAGCTGGTCTCATTGGAGCGCGCGGCCTCGCGGAAATAGACCCGGTCGGCCCGGTTGGTGCCCAGCAACCTGCGGTTCGAGGCGGCCACGACCCGCCCGTCGCGGTCCATCAGGATGAGGTTGCGCGACTGAAGCTGGCGGTTCACATCGATCAGCCGCGCGGATGTGAGCGCATAGCGGTCCTTGACCAGCGCATCGATCAGCGCTCGGTCCCGCGCCAGAACGCCCGGGATCAGCTGATGCCGCTCCAGCACATTCATCAGATTGGCTGAATAGATCGCCGCGCGCACATTGGCGGTGTTGCGCAGCCGTTCGGAGTAAAAGGCCGTCAGGTAGGAATGGCTTGCCCAAAGCAGGAGGGCCGTCACCACCAGCCCCGCGAGCAACGCAAGTTGCAGCAGGCCACGCCTGCGCCTGCGCACAATCCACGCCACCAGCGCTGAACCCCACCGTCGCATGGTTGCGATCATATCGACACCAATGGGCGTCCTTCAAGCGGCTTTGATTGGACAGCGGCGGTCAAGCGGAATACCTCAACTGCGGGAGCAGCCGAGGAGCCGACCGATGATCTATCACCGCCGTCCCGACTGGCGCATCAAGGAATCCGCCGTCACGCCGGAAGCCGTGTTTCTCAACCGGCGCGCATTTCTGGGCGGCGCGGCAGGGGCCGCCGCGCTCTCGGGCCTCGGCCTTGGCACCGCGCAGGCCGCGACACCGCCCGGTTTTGAGCCGCGCCCGGCGCTGAACCCCGACTTTGCCGATGCCGGCTTCCCGATCACGGATGAGCGGCTGAACACCACCTACAACAATTTCTATGAGTTCGGTTCCTCCAAGGCGATCTCCGAGGCGGCCGAGGCGCTGGTCACCGATCCCTGGTCGATCCGCATCGACGGTATGGTCGAAACGCCGCGGGTCGTCGCCTTTGAGGATCTGGTCAAGGCAATGCCGCTGGAGGAGCGCATCTACCGCCATCGCTGTGTCGAGCGCTGGTCGATGGTCGCACCCTGGATCGGCTTTCCGCTGGCCGAGTTCGTGAAGTATGCAGCCCCGCTCTCAAGCGCGAAATACCTGCGTTTCGAGACCTTCCTGGACACCGGCATCGCCCCCGGGCAGCGCCAGCGCTGGTATCCCTGGCCCTATATCGAGGGGGTCACGATCGAGGAGGCGATGAACGAGCTGCCGCTGATGGTCGTGGGGGTCTATGGCAAGGAGCTCTACAAATCCATGGGCGCGCCGATCCGCCTGCACCTGCCCTGGAAATACGGCTTCAAATCGATCAAGTCGATCACCCGGATCACCTTCACCGACATCCGGCCGGTCAGCTTCTGGGAAGAGCTTCTGGGCCATGAATACGGGTTCTGGGCCAATGTGAACCCGAACGTGCCGCATCCGCGCTGGAGCCAGGAGACCGAGCAGTTTCTGGGCTCGAACGAGCGTGTGCCCACCGTGATCTACAATGGCTACGGGCCGCAGGTGGCCGAGCTTTACAAGGGCCGCGAAGACGGCCGCACGATCTGGTATTGATCGCCGCCGAACGTCTTGCCGATCGGCTGCTGGGCTGCATCGAGACCGAGATCCTGCCCGCGACCGAGCGTGCGGTGGCGGCCGGCAACAAGGTGTTCGGCGCGGCCCTTTTGCGCGCCGACAGTCTGGAGACGGTGCTGGTGGGCACCAATAATGAAACCGCCTGCCCGCTCTGGCATGGCGAGATCCACACCATCAAGCTGTGGCATGAACGGCTGGGCGGCCAGCCCGGCCCCGACAAGCTGCTTTTCCTGTCGACCCACGAGCCCTGCTCGATGTGCCTGTCGGCCATCGCCTGGGCGGGATTTCCCAGTTTTCACTACTTCTTCAGCCATGAAGACAGCCGCGATGCCTTTGCCATCCCGCATGATCTGCGCATCCTGTCGGAGGTGTTCGGCCTCGCCCCCGGCGGTTACCGGCGCGAAAACGCGTTCTGGACCGGCACAGCAATTGCCGATCTGATCGCCGCTGCACCCGATCATGCGGCGTTGGAGGACCGCGCCGCCGCGATCAGGGCCGCCTATGACCAGCTTTCGGCGCGCTACCAGGCGGGCAAAGCGGCCAACGCCATCCCTCTGCGCTGAGCCCCCATTCTTGCGCGCCGAGCTTCTGACGCAAGGTCATGGGGCGCTTTTGGGTCACGCGGCCCGTCCCGGTCTGCTAGACTGCGACGCCACAGCAACTTGCGAGGCGACATGTCCAGTTCCGCCCAGCCGGGGGAAGCGGCGTCCGACGCACAGCAGCCGAGCGCGCCACAGGTCTGGGTCGACCCGGCCACCCGCCTTGTGCAGACCGACTTCAAGGCCTGGCTGTCCGACCCTCATGGCACGTTTCGCGCCGCCCGCGCGCTTGGCCCGCTTTTGGGCTTTGCCAATGGGCGGGGGGTGCTGGCGCTCAGGGCCGAGCATGTCATCCCGCTGATGAGCGATCCGCGCGCCCGTCAGATCGGGCCGGAGATCGCCCAGTATAGCGGCGCCGATATCGACGGCGCCTATTTCCACTTTGCCCAGAACACGCTTCTGTTTGCCCATGGCAAGACCCATCAAAAGCGGCGCCGGGCGATCGCAAAGAGCTTTCATTTCAGCCTGATGGAGGCATTGCGGGCCGAGGTGCGCGCAACCGCCGATGCCTTGGCCGCCAGCCTGCCCGAGGACGCGCCCTTTGATCTGCGCGATGCCTTTGCCGCCGCCCTGCCGGCCCGGGTGATCGCCAAGATCCTGGGCCTGCCCGAGGCCGACATTCCCGATTTCACCGCCCGGGTCTATGCGATGTCCGGCGGGCTCGCCTTTTCGGTTCTGGACGAGGACTGGCCCAGCATCGACCATGGCGCGCAGGCGCTGACCGAGTATGTGCAGCGGCTCTTTGCCGAGCGCCGGGCGGCGCCGCGCGACGATTTTCTGACCCGCTATCTGGCCATGGCCGATGCGGCAGGCGAGCTTTCGCCCGATGAGACGCTGCAACAGATCGTGACGCTGATCCTGGGCGGCGCTGACACCACCCGCGGGGCGATGACGATCCTGGTCGATCTGCTGCTGGCCCATCGCGATCAGTGGCAGGCGGTGGTGGCCGATCAATCCCTTGCCCCCGGCGCGGTGGGCGAAGCGCTGCGCTTCGAGCCCTCGGTCGGGTCGGTCGGGGTCATCCCGCTTGAGACGATCGAGGTGGGCGGCATTCCCGTGCCCCCCGGCATGCCCTTGGGGCTGTCGACCATGTCGGCGATGCGCGATCCGGAGGTCTATGCCGACCCAGACCGGTTCGACATCACCCGCACCGACATTCCCCGCCTGCATCCGGTCTTTGGCGGCGGGCCGCATCGCTGCCTGGGCGAGGCGCTTGCCAAGGTCGAGCTTGAAGAGGGGCTCAAGGCCATCGCCGCGCGCTTTCCCGATCTTCGCGCCGATGGCCCGCGCCTGCGCGTCAGCGGGGTGGGCGGCATCCGCAAGGTGGGAAAACTGCTGCTGCGCGGTGCCTAGGCCGGCACGGCCCGCGCGACCAGCCCCGCAAACAGGGTCTGACCGTCGGTCAAGCCCAGGGCCGGATCGGCGGCCCGCTCGGGATGCGGCATCAGCCCCAGAACCCGCCGATTTTCCGACAGGATGCCGGCAATCGCGTCGGCCGAGCCGTTGGGATTTGCCGTGTCGGCGACGGCGCCGGTTTCGGTGCAGTAGCGAAACGCGATGCGGCCGGTATCCTTCAGCGCGGCCAGGGTCTCGGCATCGGCCGTATAGTTCCCGTCATGATGTGCGACCGGCATCTGGACCAGGGCAGCATTGCCATAGCCGGCGGTGAACGGGCTGTCGGTGCTTTCAACCCGCAGATGGACGGTCTTGCAGACGAATTTCAGGCCGGCATTGCGCATCAGCGCGCCGGGCAGCAGCCCCGTTTCGATCAGCACCTGAAACCCGTTGCAGATGCCGATCACATGCCCGCCTGCCCGGGCAAAGGCGCTGACCGCCCGCATCACCGGCGCGCGCGCCGCAATCGCCCCACAGCGCAGGTAATCGCCATGGCTGAAGCCGCCGGGCAGGCCGATCAGGTCGAGCCCCGCGAGCACGGAGGTCTCCTTGTGCCAGAGCATCTGCACCTCGAAGCCCGCGCGGCGCAGGGCCACGGCCAGGTCGCGATCGCAGTTCGAGCCCGGAAAAACGACAACCGCTGCCTTCATTGCAAAACCTCCCCGGCATTCGGCTTGATCACCGCACGCCTTTGCCAGCGCCGCACGAAGTAGGCCGCAACCAGCGCGGGCGGCAGCAGCACAAGGCCGATGATCGCGATGATCACCGGCAGCGCCCAGAGCCGCACGAAAACCGGCAGCACGATATCGCGCTTGACCGTCGGATCGAACAGGATCTCGTGGCGCGAGCCGATCTCGAAATTCCACTCCGCCGAGGATTGCCCGCCCGTGGCTTCGGTCATTTCGCCGGGGCGGAACGCGTAGCGAAAGCGCGGGCCATAGACCTCGGTCGTGCCGTCGATGGGGTTCCACCCCTCCCAGACATAAACATGGGTCACCTCGCCCATGGTGCGCTCATAGGTTGCCAGGATGCGCAGGCTGTCCAGGGTCAGCAGCAAAGCGGCGCCCAGAAACAAGCCGGGCAGCAGGAAGATCAGCAACCAGACCCGCCAGGAGACCTCGCGCCGTCCGTCGGGCCGGGTGCGACCGAAAAACGTCTGCGTCATGTTCAGACGGATAAGCAGGGTTCGCAGCATTGGATCAGCCTGTGAAGTCTGTGATCACTTCGACACCCGGCGGGGCCGGGCCGTTCATTGCGCGCAGCGCGGCACTTGCGCCCGAAAGCGGGATCTCGCGCCCGATCAGCGGCGAGAGGTCAAGCCCGCTGCCCTCGATCAGCGCAAAGAGCGAGGCAAAGCGCCAGGCGGGCATGCCGCGCGTACCGTAAAGCGCAAGCTGCCCGGTATAGACCAGGTTCATCGGCAGGGTCATTTCGGCGGTATGGCCCACCGGCATGCCGACCTGAACATGGCGGCCCATCGGCGCGAGGCAGGCGATGGAGGCGCGCAACGTTGCCTCGATGCCCAAGGCCTCCAGCGAGACCTGCGCCCCGCCGCCGGTAAGCTCGCGGATCTGGTCGGCCGCATCGCCCGAGCGGGCGTCGATGGCGGCCTCGGCCCCCAGATCTAGCGCAAGGGCGAGCTTTTCGGGCACGATGTCGACGGCGATCATGCGCGCCCCCATCGCATGGCCGAGCATGATTGCGGCCATGCCAACCCCGCCGGTGCCATGCACCGCAACCCATTCGCCCGGCTGCACCGCGGCGCGGCCGGTCAGCGCCTGCCAGGCCGTGGTCACCCGACAGCCCATGGCCGCGGCCAGCACCGGCGTGATGCTTTCGGGCAGGCGGGCAAGATTGTGCGACAGCGGCACCGCAACACGCTCGGCAAAGGCCCCGGGTTCGACGAAACCCGGCAGGCGCTGGTCGGGACAGACCGTCTGGCGCCCCGACTGGCAGGTGGGGCAGGCACCGCAGGCCAGAAGGAAGGGCGCGATCACCCTGTCGCCCGGCGACCAGGGCGCGCGGGGGCCCGCCTCCTCGACCACGCCGCAATATTCATGCCCTTGGATCTGGCCCGGCTTGACCCGCGGATGTTCGCCCATCCAGCCATGCCAGTCCGATCGGCACACCCCGCAGGCCAAAACGCGCAGCACGACGCCATCCTCGGGGCAGACCGGGTCCGGCACATCCTCGATGGTCAGATCCGCTTGATACTCTCGCAGCACGGCCGCGCGCATGCCTGCTCTCCGCGTCTCACGCTCTCGTCCCTGTTCCTAGCCCAGCCCATCGCCGCATGCCAGCGTGAAGGCCACCCGGGATGGGCCTGCCGACAGGGCGGCCCGCACGCTCTGCAGGCCAAAGCGCCCGGCAGATCAGACCAGCTCGATCCGATAGGCCTCGATCACCGTGTTGGCCAGCAGCGTCTCGCACATCTCCTGCAGCCGCGCCTTGGCATGGGCAGGGTCGGTGTCGGTCAGCTCGATCTCCAGCACCTTGCCCTGACGCACGCTGTCGACCCCGTCAAACCCCAGGCTGCCCAGCGCATGGCGGATCGCCTCGCCCTGCGGGTCGAGAACGCCGGTCTTGAGCATGATCGTCACGCGTGCCTGCATGGCTGGCTCCTCCCTGTCGCGTGTGCGTCGCGCGAAGCCCCGCTTCTGTCAAGTGCGCGGGCTGCGGCGCGGGGGCTGCGCGCGGGCTCACCGCTCCACCGGATCGGCGGCAATTGACGCCATGTAACAGGTGCAAGACAATCGCGGCCGGCGCCATGTCGCGCTGGGGTGCTGCGCGGGGTGCTGCAATGTCACGGATCGAGGCGAGGCTGGAGGAGCTGGGTCTGGCCCTGCCGCCGCCGCTTGCGCTGCCATCGGGGATGGCGCTGCCCTTCCCCTGGGTTCATGCGCGGGGCGACCGGCTGATCATTTCAGGCCATGGCCCGCAAGACGCGGGTGGCGGCCTGGCCGGGCCGTTCGGCAAGGTGGGCGCTGAGGTGAGCGAGGCTGAGGCCTATGATCTGGCACGCAAAACCGGGCTGGCCATGCTGGGCAGCATTCAGCGCGAGATCGGCGATCTCGACCGTATCACAGGCTGGGTGCGCGCCTTTGGCATGGTCAATGCGGCGCCGGATTTCGACCGGATGCCGGCGGTGATCAACGGGTTTTCCGATCTGATCCTGGAGGTGTTCGGCCCCGAGATCGGGCGCCATGCCCGCTCGGCGGTGGGCATGGCCGGCCTGCCGATGCGCATTGCCGTTGAGATCGAGGCCGAGGCGCTGCTGGGCTGAACGACGCGCGGGTCGCGCGAATGGCGTCCTTGCCCGCCGCCGCCATATGCCTGCGGCCAGCCGCGCCGCCCGTGCGTCAATGCACCAGCTTGGGACCGCGGCTGCCCTTGTCCAGCGCCGGGCCGGGCATGATGCCCAGACGCCGCGCCACTTCGGAATAGGCCTCCGACAACGAGCCCAGATCGCGCCGGAACACGTCCTTGTCGAGCTTGCCGCCGGTTTCGATGTCCCACAGCCGGCAGCTGTCGGGGCTGATCTCATCGGCAACCACAAGGCGCGAGAAATCGCCGTCCCAGATGCGGCCGGTTTCGATCTTCATGTCGACCAGGCGAATGCCGACGCCAAGCATCAGGCCCGAGACGAAGTCATTCACGCGCAGCGCCAGCGCGATCATGTCGTCGATGTCCTGCTGGCCGGCCCAGTTGAAGGCGATGATATGCTCTTCGGTCACCATCGGGTCGTTGAGCTTGTCATCCTTGAGATAGAACTCGATGATCGGGCGGGGGAGCTGGGTGCCCTCCTCAATGCCCAGCCGCTGCGACAGCGAGCCTGCGGCGATGTTGCGCACGACCACCTCGATGGGCAGCATCTCGACCGCGCGCACCAGCTGCTCGCGCATGTTGATGCGGCGAATGAAATGCGTCGGCACCCCGATGGCGTTCAGCCCGCCCATGACATGTTCGGAAATGCGGTTGTTGAGCACGCCCTTGCCGTCAATCACGTCGCTTTTTGCGCCGTTTCCGGCGGTCGTGTCGTCCTTGAAATGCTGGATGAGCGTGCCAGGCTCCGGCCCCTCATACAGGATCTTCGCCTTGCCCTCGTAAACCAGTCTGCGGCGGGCCATGCACATCTCCAAAATGGATGCGGCCGGGCAGGGGTGCCCGGCGGAAAGGGGTATGTAAGCGGGAACGCGGTCAAGCACAAGCGTGTGAACCTGCGCCGCATTGCGCCCTGTACAGCCCGCGGCGCAGGGCCTATCACAGCCCCAGCCATGGGGTAGATGGCCGGCGGGGACACCGGCGCATGGAGGACATGATGACAGGTTTCGACGATCGCGAGAAAGCATTCGAGAACAAGTTTGCTCATGACCAGGAAATGCAGTTCAAGGCCCAGGCGCGCCGCAACAAGCTGCTGGGCCAATGGGCGGCCGAAGAGCTGGGCCTCAGCGGCCAGGCGGCTGCGGATTACGCGCTTGCCGTGGTGAAATCGGATTTCGAGGAGCCCGGCGAGGAGGATGTGTTTCGCAAAGTCATGGGCGATCTGGGCGACAAGATCGGCGAAGCCGGGATCCGCGCGAAAATGGCCGAGCTGAGCGCTGTTGCCAAAGATCAGGTGATGAACGAGGGCTGAGGGCTGCGCCCCAGCCGCGGCTCGCGTGGCGGGCAGACCGATACGCGACCGGTCCTGCCCGCCAACGCTTTAAGAGGCCGCAAGACTGGCCACCGTCGACACGACAGCCAGTGCAGACCAGGCCAGGACGACGCCTGTCCAGGTCCACATGCGGCAGGCTTCACATTTCATGAAAACACCTATCGCTTGGGGGGTCACCGCGACCCTGGAGACGAGGTGGGGATGAGGTCTTACCTCTGCAAGCGTCCCAACCTCGCTTTGTCTTCATTTCCGCTCACAGAAGTGTTTCAATTGTTGTGATGACGCGCACAGCGATCAGCCAGCAGGGCGCGTGCGGGCGCTGTTCAGGGCCCGGTCGATCTGCCGTGTCAGGCGCGGCGCATCCGGCCGTGTCTGGGTGGAAAAATCGGCCACAAAGCGCCCGTCGGGGCCAAGCAGGATCTTGTGGAAGTTCCAGCGCGGCACCGCCCCCTTGGCCCGGGCCCACCGATAGAAGGGATGCGCCTGCGAGCCCTTTACCGGCAGGATGTCGGTCATCGGGAAGGTGATGGCGTAATTCACCGCGCAGAACTCCGCGACCGCCTCGGCGCTCTCGGCCTCCTGATTGAAGCTGTCCGAAGGCACGCCAAGCACCACCAGCCGGTCGGCCTGGGCATCGGCCAGCGCCTGAAGGGCCTCGAATTGCGGGGTGAACCCGCAGAACGAGGCGGTGTTGACCACCAGCACCGCGCGCCCCGCATAGTCGGAAAGACGGATTTCGCCCCCCTCCAGCGACGGAAAGCTGAACGCATGCGCAGAGCTGCCCGCGGCCGCACTGGCCCGCGCCGCAAGCATTGCGGCGGCCGCCGTCCCGATGGCCAGGGCAAAGATATGGCGCCGTGTGAACATGACGTGACCTCTCCGATATCAGCTTAACCGGTCTACGCAGCAAAGCGCCGCTTGGGTCAGTCACATCGGGCGGATGGCTGTCTTTGCGTCCGATCTCTGGGCCCGAGGAAGGGCCCGTGCCCAGTCCTGAGCGCCCGATCGGCGGGGCCTATGCCGCGCCCGCGTCGCCGAAGACGCGCGCGAAAACCATGTCGACATGGGCCAGATGCGGGGCGAGGTCGAAACAGGCATCGATCTGGGCCGGGCTGAGCGCGGCGGTGATCTCGGCATCGGCCTTGAGCGTTTCGGCAAAGCCGGCCTCGCCCTCCCAGACCGCCATGGCGTTGCGCTGGACCAGCGCATAGGCCTCCTCGCGCGACCGCCCGGCCTGGGTGAGCGCCAGCAGCACCGCCTGGGAATGCACCAGCCCGCGCAGCTTGCCCAGATTGCGCGCCATAGTCTTTGGATAGACGACCAGCCGGTCGATCACCATCGTCAGCCGCGCCAGCGCAAAATCGAGCGTCACGGTCGCGTCGGGGCCGATCATGCGTTCGACCGAGGAATGCGAGATGTCGCGCTCATGCCACAGCGCCACATTCTCCAGCGCCGGCAGGCAATGGCTGCGCACCAGCCGCGCCAGACCGGTGAGGTTTTCGGTCAGCACCGGGTTGCGCTTGTGCGGCATGGCCGACGAGCCCTTCTGGCCGGTCGAGAAATGCTCCTCCACCTCCAGAACCTCGGTGCGCTGCAGATGCCGGATCTCGGTGGCCAGCCGCTCGACCGACGAGGCGGTGACGGCAAGCGCACAAAAGAACGCCGCATGCCGGTCGCGGGGGATCACCTGGGTCGAGACCGGTTCGGGCGTGAGGCCCAGCTTGGCCGCGACATGCGCCTCGACCGACGGATCGATGCCGGAATAGGTGCCCACAGGCCCCGAGATCGCACAGGTCGCGATTTCGGCCCGGGCCGCGACCAGCCGGGCGCGGTTGCGGTCCATTTCGGCATAGGCCTGGGCGAGCTTCAGCCCGAAGGTCGTCGGCTCGGCATGAATGCCATGGCTGCGGCCGATGCAGGGCGTGTGGCGATGCTCCTGCGCGCGCCGGTGCAGTGCCGCGAGCAACGCGTCGAGATCGGCGATCAGAATATCGGCGGCCCGGGTGAGCTGGACCGCAAAACAGGTGTCGAGCACGTCCGACGAGGTCATGCCCTGGTGCAGAAACCGCGCCTCGGGTCCGACAAGCTCGCCCAGATGGGTGAGAAAGGCTATCACGTCATGCTTGGTGACGGCCTCGATCTCGTCGATCCGGGCAATGTCGAAGGTCGCGTCGCGCGCGCGCCAGGCCGCTTCTGCGGCCGCGGCGGGGATGGCGCCCTGCTCTGCCATGGCATCGGCGGCATGCGCCTCGATCTCAAACCAGATGCGATACTTCGTCTCCGGCGCCCAGATCGCGGTCATCTCGGGGCGGGCATAGCGCGGGATCATGAGCGGGCTCCATCCATGCGCACCGACATAGCCGGGCCGGCGCCGCGCAGCAAGATCCGACGGCCGCGGGCCCTGCGCATCGGCGGGTTGCACTGCATCTTCACCTCAGCGCCTCGGGCTGTTAGGGCGGATCGGGGAAGGAGCGCGCAACGATGTCGAGCCGGGCCATCGACCGCTTTACCGGGCATTGGGTCGTCGAGCGGCATATCGCTGATTTCGACAGCGGCTGGCACGGCCGGTTCGAGGGCCAAGCGGTGTTCCTGCCGGTGCCGGGCGGGCTCGATTATGAAGAGCGCGGCTGGCTGCGCCTGGGCGGGCTCGTCTCGGAGGCGTTTCGCCGCTACTCCTGGCGCGCCGAAGACAGCCGCATGGTGGCGGTGCATTTCGACGATGGCCGGTTCTTTCATCGCTTTGATGCTGAGCATGCCCGGGCCGAGGCGAGCCATTACTGCGATCCGGACCTTTACGAGGTGGTCTATTTCTCACCCGGCTTTGACCCGTGGCGGGTGGAATGGCGGGTCGAGGGGCCGCGCAAGGATTACCGCCTTGTCACCCATTACCACAGGGGCCAGGCTTGACGCGTCGGGTCAACGCCCTCACACGCGCTTGGCAAAGTCCGGGCTTGTAATTGCCGCCACAGGACGCACAGTGCGCGACGCCTGGGACGAGGCCACAGCAGATAAGGAGATCAAAGATGGGCACTGCGCGCACGCTTCATGAGATGTTGGTTCCGGTGCAGGGCGAGATGGCAGTGCGGCTGCGTCAGCTGCTGTTGCTGGTCGCCGGGGTCGCGGCGCTGGCGCTGGCGGCAAAGGTCAGCGTGCCGATGTGGCCCTCGCCGGTGCCGATCACCCTGGGCACCCTTGCGGTGCTGAGCATCGGGGCGGCCTATGGGCCGGGCCTGGGGCTGGCCACGATCCTTGCCTATATGATCGTCGGGGCGCTTGGGTTCGACGTTTTTGCCGGCACTGACGGCGAGGTGAACGGGCTTGCCTATATGCTGGGCGGCACCGGGGGTTATCTCCTGGGCTATGTGCTGGCAGTGATCGCCCTGGGCTGGGCGGCGCGCGCGGGCTGGGACCGCAGCGTGCTGCGGATGGCCGGTGCGATGCTTGTCGGAAATGCGCTGATCTATGTGCCGGGGCTCTTGTGGCTGCACCAGATGACCACCGGCTGGGCGCAGACATTGGACTGGGGCCTCACGCCCTACCTGATCGGCGATGCGCTGAAGCTGGGCCTGGCGGCGCTGCTGTTTCCGGCCGTGTGGCGGCTGGTCAAGCGCGGGTCGCGCTGAGGCCGGCACGCCTCGGCGGTTTGGGCCAGGCCGGCGGCTGGAAGGCTGGGTGCCAGGGCTGGCCCGGCGCGCGGATGCGCGCCGCGACGCCGGTTCGGCGTCGGCGCATCCCTGGGATGCGCGGCCAGCCCCGCGCCCGGCGTCAGCCGATCTCCCGGAACACCGAGGTGAGGCTCTGCTCCAACAGATCGAACAGGCGATCCACCTCGGCCGGGGTGATGATGAAGGGCGGGCAAAGCACGATCGCCTGACCCAGGGGTCGGCAGATCAGCCCATTGTCGATGCAGGCCGTTGCGATCCGTTCGGACACCGAAAGCTCGGACGCAAAGGGCGTCTTGCTGTCCTTGTCAGCAACCGCCTCCAGCGCGCCCATCAGACCGACACCGCGCGCCTCGCCGATATGCGGCAGGTCAGCCATGGCGCGCAACCGCTCCTGAAAGTGCGGGGCGACGGCCCGCAGATTGTCGATCAGCCCCTCGTTCAGGATCACATCGATCGCCTTGAGTGCCACGGCACAGCCCACCGGGTGGCCCGATGCGGTAAAGCCATGCACGAATTCATCGATCTCCGCCGATGCATCCTCCAGCGCCTTTGCAAGCTCCGGGCCCAGAATGACCGCACCCATCGGAAAATACCCCGCGGTCAGGTTCTTTGAGGAGATGATCGCATCGGGGTGAAAGCCGAACCCCTCGCAGCCCCAGACCGGCCCGGTGCGGCCGAACCCGCAGATCACCTCATCGGAGATCAGGGGGATGCCATGGCGCTTTAGCACCGGATGGATGGCCTGGAAATACCCCTCGGGCGGCACGATCACCCCGCCTGCACCCATCACCGGCTCGGCCACGAAGCCGGCAATGGTCTCCGGCCCCTCCCGAGCAATCAGGGCCTCCAACTCCGCGGCCAGCCTTGCGCTGTAGTCGGTTTCGCTTTCGCCCTCGGCACCATGGCGCCAGTGATGCGGGCAGGATGTGTGCAGAAATTCCGGCAAGGGCAGGCCGAACCAGGCATTATAGGGTTTGCCGGTCATGCTGGCCGAGGCGACCGTAACGCCGTGATAGCCGTTTTCCCTGGTGATGATCTTGCGCTTTTCGGGCCGGCCCATCACCGTGTTGATGAACCACAGCATCTTGACCATCGTGTCATTGGCCTCGGATCCCGAATTGGTCAGGAACACCTTGCCCGTTGCAAAGGGCGAGACCTCGACCAGTTTTTCCGACAGCGCGACGGTCTGGTCCGACAGCCGCCCGAAAAACGCGTGATAGCCGGGAAACCGGTCGTATTGCGCCTTGGCGGCCGCCGCGATGCCGGGATGGTCGAACCCGGCGACCATGTTCCAAAGCCCCGAATTTGCATCGAGCCAGCTGCGCCCATGCACATCATGAACATGGATGCCGGTGCCATGGGTCAGCACGATCGGCCCGCGCTCGCGGATGGTCGGCAGATCGGTAAAGCCATAGAGGACGTTTGCATCCGACCGGGCTTCCCAGGAATTGGCGGCGAATTGGGACATGCGAACCTCGTTTGCGGGACGGGTGAGGGAAGCCTGTCCCGTGCAGCGCCGTCAATTGTACAATGGGCCTATTTGATGTCGGGCGCCGATCAGCGGCGCAAGGGTGTCACGCCCAGCATGCGCCGCGCCGGCCGTTCGGCGCTGTCGGCGATTGCGCGCCCGGCCGCCCGATCCGCCACACGATCTGCTGCGCGGTCGGCCGCCCGGCGAATCGTCGCATCGCTTGCCGCGTCGCCATGCCGCCCGCCGGCCGCAGCATAGGCCGGCATGGATGGCGCCACGGCATCGCCCGGCCGGTCGGCGGTTGCGCGAAACGCCGTCGGGGTCATTTTGGCCCGCGCGGTGAACACCCGCGTGAAATACGCCGGATCGCTGTAGCCGAGTTGATGCGCGATCTGCCCGATGCGCAGGCGCGTGTAGACCAAGAGCCGCCTTGCCTCGAGCATCACCCGATCCTGGATCAGGGTCGAGGCGGCCTTGCCGGTCACATCGCGGCACACCCGGGTCAGATGGGTGGGCGTGACCGCCAGCGCCTCGGCATAGGCATCGACCTGCCATTGGGCGCGGTAATGCTCCTCGATCAGCGCTGTGAAACGCCGCATCAAGCGGCGGCGCGAGCTCTCCCGCGGCACCTCGCGCATGGTTGCCGTGCGCAGCACCCAGACCGAGAGAATCGCGGCCTGGGCTGCCAGCATCTCGCGCCGCGCCGGGCGGCTGCCGTCATGCTCCTCGGCAATGGTGCTGAAGATCCCGGTCACCACGGTCGGTTCGGACGCACCCGCGACCTTGAGGATCTGCGGCGCCTCGGGCAGGGGCAGGGCAAGGCTTGCCGGCACCGTGACGACCCAGCCGGCGGTGCCGGGCGTGAAGGCAAAGCCATGCACCGTCAGACGCGGCACGAAGATCAGCGTGGCCTGGCCGAAACCATGCGGCACCCCGTCAATGCTGGCGCGGCCGCCGCCCTTGGTGATCCAGAAAAACTGGTGCAGGGCATCGTGGCGATGGGCCGTGAAGGTCCAGTCATGCAGCCGCGAACGCGTGGCAATGGACTCGCAATGCAGCGTGTCGGGCAGGCTGCCCGGCGCGTCGGCCTCGCCATAGAGTTCAAAAACCGGAATCCCCACAGCCGCGGAGACTGCACGAGAGGTTCGATCTGTGCAAGACTTCGTCGCAGCATTGCATGGTTTGTCCGACCCGCCGCTCTACTCTGCCAGGCAAGCGGTTCGCCCCCGGGTCGGACGCCCGGGTCGGACGCCCGGGTTGATCGCCAGGGTCGGACAGGTATGTCGGACAGCTATGCGGCGCCGTGAAGGGAGGGTTGGTTCGGATGCGAAGCCAGGTCGTGATCATCGGGGGCGGGCCGTCAGGCCTGCTGACCAGCCAGATTTTGCACCGGGCGGGCATCGACACCGTGGTGTTGGAGCGCCGCAGCCGCGACTATGTGCTCGGCCGCATCCGCGCCGGTCTGCTGGAATGGGGCACGGTCGAGCTGTTGCGCAAGGCCGGGGTCGGCGACCGCATGGACCGCGAGGGGCTGGTGCATGAGGGCACGTTTCTGTCGGCCCGCAACACCCAGTTCCGCATCGATTTCAAGGCGCTGACCGGGCGGTCGGTGATGGTGTTCGGCCAGACCGAAGTGACCCGCGATCTTTATGCCGCGCGCGATGCGATGGAGGGCGTGGTGATCAATGAGGCCGAAGGGGTCACGCCGCATGCGCTGGACACCGATGCGCCCTATGTCACCTATCTCGCCGATGGCCAGGAAACCCGCATCGATTGCGACTGGGTGATCGGCTGCGACGGGTTCCGGGGTGTCAGCCGCCAGAGCATTCCAGCCGAGATCCGGCGCGAATATGAGCTTGTCTACCCGTTCGGCTGGCTGGGGATCCTGTCGGAAACGCCGCCGGTTTCGCATGAGCTGATCTATGCCAATCATGCGCGCGGCTTTGCGCTCTGCACGATGCGCCACGCCATGCTCAGCCGGTATTATGTGCAGTGCCCGGCCGATGATCCGCTGGAAAAATGGCCCGACGCGGTCTTTTGGGACGAGCTGAAGCGGCGGATCCCGGAGGAGGCGGCAGAGCGGCTCGTCACCGGCCCGTCGATCGAAAAATCGATCGCGCCGCTGCGCAGCTTTGTGGCCGAGCCGATGCGCTGGGGCCGCTTGATGCTGTGTGGGGACGCGGCGCATATCGTGCCGCCGACGGGTGCGAAGGGGCTCAACCTGGCAGCCTCGGATGTGCATTACCTGACCGAGGCGCTGATCGCGCAGTATCGCGACGGCTGCGATGCCGGGATCGAGGGCTACTCGGCGCAGGCGCTGGCCCGGATCTGGAAGGCCGAGCGGTTTTCCTGGTGGATGACCCGGACGCTGCACCGGTTTCCCGGGCAGAGCGTGTTTGAGCAGCGCATGCAGGAGGCAGAGCTCGACTATCTAGCGGCCTCGACCGCGGCCCAGACGATGATGGCCGAAAACTATGTGGGGTTGCCCTATTGAGCGTCAGAGCGGACCCGTCGGCAGTGGGCCGTGCCGCCCGGAGGGGAAACGGAGGGCTCCCGCGCGCCGGCGCTTGGGGCCGTGCGGCCCCGCGGCCGGTGCTTTGGGCCCGGCCCGGCGCTGCCGCGCCGGGTCCCGCAGCGCGGGGCGTTGTGCCTTATGGGTCGAGAATCGCCCGCGGCACCCGCGAAAAGCGAGCTGCATGATGGCCGATCTTCCGGCGCTGCCAAGCGATGAGGTTCTGACCGCCGAGGGCCTGGATGCCGAACTGGAGGAGCTGCGGGCCGCGCCGGCACAGGCCGAAGGCACCCAGGCGGGCGCCAGGACGCTGATCATCGCCTGCGGGGCGCTGGCGCGCGAGATCCTGGCGGTGATCCGGGCCAATGCGCTGGACGAGCTGTCACTGACCTGCCTGCCCGCGCTGCTGCACAATCGACCCGAAAAGATCGCCCCGGCGGTGCGCGAGAAGATTGCCGCGGCGCGCGCGGCAGGGATCGACCGGATCTTTGTGGCCTATGCCGATTGCGGGACGGGCGGCGCGCTTGATCGTGTTTGCGCCGAAGAGGGCGTCGCACGCATCGACGGCCCGCATTGCTATGCGTTTTTCGACGGGCTGGAGGCCTTTGCGCAGCGCGCGGAGGATGAGATCGGCACGTTTTACCTCACCGATTTTCTGGCCCGGCAGTTCGACACGCTGGTCTGGTCGGGCATGGGGCTCGACCGGCATCCCGAGCTGCGCGACATGTATTTTGCGCATTACGACCGGGTGGTCTATCTCGCCCAGACCGAGAACCCGGCCCTGACCGAGGCCGCACGGGCCGCCGCCGACCGGCTGGGCCTGGCCTTTGAGCGGCGCTTTACCGGCTATGGCGGGCTCGCCCAGGCCCTGATCGGCGCCCGGCCGGCCCCGCCCGGGCGCTAATCGTCGAGCAGCGCCCGGCCGCCCCGATCCTCGACCTCGAGAACCCAGAGATCGGGGTCGAAGCCGCGCGCCCGGGCAATCGCGGCATCCACATCCGCCTCCGCGCCCTCGGCCAGAACGTCCCAACGGCGCCCCTGGGGCGACAAGACCCGCTGCCAGAGCCTGGCCTGGCCGTCGAGCGTGGCGCATTTGACCAGGATCGCGCCGGCCGTGTCATCGCCATGCGCCAGCACATAGGCCGGCAGCATCTCGACCCGCGCGCGGGCCAGCCAGGCATCCACCCAGAAGCGAGCGGAGAGGCGCGGCGGTTCGGCCGTCACTCGCCGGTCTCGGCAGGCGGGGCAAGCGCGCGGGTGTAGAGATGCCAGCTTGCATGGCCGAGCACCGGCAGGACCACCAAAAGCCCCAAGAAAAGGGGCAGCATGGCCAGCAGCATGGTCGTGGCGATGAGCCCCGCCCAGCTCAGCATGGCCAGGGGATTGGCGCGGATCACGCCGATGCTGGTGATCATGGCAGTCACAAAATCGACCTCGCGATCCAGGAGCAGTGGCAGCGACACGGCGGTGATCCCAAAGAGCAGGAAGGCAAGTGCGGCCCCGACCCCGCCGCCGACCACGAACATCGCAAGCCCATTTGCACTTGTCAGCAGCTCGGCCAGGCCGCCATGCCGCTCATAGGCGTTCAGCCCCAGAAACAGGGCATAAATCACATCGGCAATAAAGAGCCAAAGCAGGAAAAGCCCGACAATAACGGCCGAGATCGACGGGATCTGCCGGTCTTTCTGGCGCAAGACGACGCCCAGAACGGCGCGCCAGGTCAGCACATCGCCCCGCGCCAGGCATCGGCTGACCTCATAAAGCCCCACCGCCACAAACGGGCCCAGCAGCGGAAACCCGACCGCAAGCGGCAGCACCGCCCAGGGTATCCGCCAGATCTGCAGCACAGCAAAGATCAGTATTCCGCAGAGCACATAGACCCCGCCAAAGAACAGACCGAAGCCCGGGGCGCGTTGGAAATCGCGCCAGCCCGCGGCAAGCACGGCCCCGATATCGCGCGGTGTGAGCGGGAGGATGTGCAGCGGGCCGGCGGGCGACGTCATGAGGTCACCTCTCGTTCTGGTCTGGGGTTTGATGGGCGCCGAGGCGGCCGCGCTGCGCCTTGATCGGTGTCAAGAAGTACGCAAAAAACGCCGCCAAGCGCCCTGCGGATCGCGATCTGGTCGACCAGGTGGCAGGGCGCCCGGAACGCCGACGCCTCGGAGCGCTGCGTGGGTGATTGCCGCGTCATCCGCCGCGGCGCCGGTGGCGCGGTGAAAGGCGCAAGTGCAGGCCGCTGCGTCACGCGCCTCGGCCAGCACCCGGATTGCGGCTAGGCCCCTTCGACCGCGCATCCGCGCGCAATGGGTGATCCCGTCCGATGCCCCGCCGACGATGGCGTTCCGGAACCGAGATGTCATTGATCCAGCGTTCGCCCGGCTTGTCGGGGTGGTGGTTGTCGAGCGCCGAGGCAAAGCCCACCAGCATGTCTGCCACCGCGCCGGCGATCAGTTGCGGGTCGGTGGGGTACCTCTGGGCCGAGGCCCCGGTGATGCGCCGTCCAACAGCCCGGCCGGCGCTGCGGCAAAAAGGCCGGTATGCCGCTTGGATAAGAACGAGTTCGGAGCAGGCTTGGCGCCCGGCATGGCCCGCGCCTAGCCCACGCGCCGCAACCGCACCGCCGTGCCATAGGCGACCACCTCGGCCGCGCCCTGCATGACCATCGAGGTGGCCAGGCGCACGCAGACCACGCCATCTGCGCCCATTTGCGCAGCCTGTTCGAGCATCCGATCAATGGCCTGTTCGCGCGTGCCGCCCATCAAGCGCGCATATTCCTTGACCTCGCCGCCCACCAGATTGCGCAGCGCCGCGGTGATGTCCGAGCCGACATGGCGGGTGCGGATCGACGCGCCGCGCACCATGCCCAACGCCGCCTCAACCTCATGGCCCGGCACGCTGTCGGTGGTCACCACATACCGCGGATCAATGCTCGATGTTTTCATAGCGGTCATCCTCGCGGTTGGTCAGCCGTTCAAAAACGATCCGCAGGATGACGTAGGCGGCAAACAGAAACAAGGCGAGGGCCGGCCACAGGACCCATCCGACCACGATCATGCCGGCAAGCAGCCCCACAAACACGGCGATCGCCGCAATGAGTGCGGCAGCGGCAATGGCGATGAGAACCAGCCGGTCGACGGGCATCTCAGCCGGCGGCAAGCTGGTTGTGCTTGCGGGCCATGAATTCCTTGGCTGTTTCGACCGCGACGGCGGCATCGCGGCAATAGGCATCGGCCCCGATCGCGCGCCCGAACTCCTCGTTCAGCGGCGCACCCCCGACCAGCACGACGTAATCCTCGCGCAGCCCCTTCTCGACCAGCGCATCAATCACGACCTTCATATAGGGCATGGTGGTGGTGAGCAGCGCCGACATGCCAAGAATGTCGGCCTCCTCACGCTCCAGCGCCTCCAGATAGGCCTCGACCGGGTTGTTGATGCCCAGATCGACGATCTCGAAGCCCGCGCCCTCCATCATCATCGACACAAGATTCTTGCCGATGTCGTGGATGTCGCCCTTGACTGTGCCGATCACCATCTTGCCCATGCGCGGCGCGCCGGTTTCGGCCAGAAGCGGTTTGAGGATCGACATGCCCGATTTCATGGCATTGGCTGCGAGCAGCACCTCGGGCACAAAGAGGATGCCGTCGCGGAAATCATCGCCCACGATCTTCATGCCCGCAACCAGCGCCTCGGTCAGCACCCGATAGGGCATCCAGCCGCGGCCCAGAAGGATGTTCACACCCTCTTCGATCTCTTCCTTGAGACCGTCATAGAGGTCGTCATGCATCTGCTGAACAAGCTCGTCATCCGGAAGCTCGCTCAGAATGATTTCGTCATCATCGGACATGGCGTACCCCGTGGTCCTCTCCACCCGCATTCATGCCACCCGGCGGGTTGGCGCACGCGGTCAAACGCGACAAAAAACCGTTTCCGACCGACGGTTGCGGCCGGGATGCGCAGATGTTGGGCAGTCTGCCGCCATCACGCGCGCCGCCGCCGCCGCTCGCGCCGCGGGGCCGGGGCCTCGCCCAACCCGTCGCCGGCCGAGGAAAACCCGCCAAGCCGCGCGGCGACCTCGTCAAGCCCCGGGCGCGGGCCCGGCGGCACGGTTTCCAGCGCGCGGCGCATCGCCTCCAGATGCGCAGGGGTGGTGCCGCAGCACCCGCCGATGATCCGCGCCCCGGAATCGCGGGCGATCACGGCGTAATCGGCCATCAGATCGGGCGTGCCGTCATAATGGATGTGCCCGTCGACATATTTGGGGATGCCGGCATTGCCCTTGGCGATGATGATCGCCTGCGGGGTTGCCTCGGTCATGCCGAGGATGGTGCGGATCAGATCCGACGCGCCGACCCCGCAATTGGCGCCAAACGCAATCGGGGCGGTGGAGAGCTGTGCGGCCAGCCCGGCCATATCGACCGATGTGACGCCCATCATCGTGCGGCCGGCGGTGTCAAAGCTCATGGTGCAGCAAAAGGGCGCGCCGATGCTCGCGGCGGCTTCGCTCGCGGCCCGAAGCTCCTCGGCCGAGCTGATCGTTTCGGCCCAGAGCACATCGGCCCCGCCCTCCATCAGCCCCTCGGCCTGTTCGCGGAACGCATCGACCGCATCCTCATGGCTGAGCGTGCCGACCGGCTGCAGGATCTCGCCGGTGGGGCCCATTGACCCGGCAACCACCACCGGGCGGCCCGAGGCGTCGACGACATCGCGGGCCAGCGACGCGGCGAT
Organism: Pseudomonadota bacterium; assembly: GCA_038521775.1. Classification (GTDB taxonomy): domain Bacteria; phylum Pseudomonadota; class Alphaproteobacteria; order Rhodobacterales; family Rhodobacteraceae; genus J013. The sequence goes on from JBCBKN010000007.1 coordinate 26,108, forward strand.
GCGGTTCACCTCACGCGCCCTGTCCTGCATCTCATGCAGCTTGAGCCGGTAGCGTGTGCCGCCGAAGGAATTGGTGAGGATCACATCCGCACCGGCATCGACCGAGCCCCGGTAGAGCGCGCGGATCTTCTGGGGCTCGTCGAAATTCCAGGCCTCCGGCGCATCGCCCGAGGCGAGGCCTGCATTGAACAGATTGGTGCCGGTCGCGCCGTCGGCCATGAGCCAGTCGCGTTTGGACAGCAAAGAGGAAAGAGTGTCTGACATGTGCCCCGGGTCCATAGAACAGAAAGCTGGATAAGCGGTTACGCCGCCGCCGCCTCTGAAGCGATCTCTTTAATGCGCTGCACCATGGCCCGCAATCCGTTCGATCTTTGGGCCGAAAGATGGCCAGAGAGGTCAAGCCGGCCAAATTCGGCCTGTGCATCGAGCGCGGCGATGTCGGAGGCGTGGCGCCCGTTGACTAGAATGCGCAGCAGCGCGATCAGCCCGCGCACGATCATCGCGTCTGAATCGCCGTCAAAGGCAATGCGCGCGGCGGGCCCGCTGCCCTCCTGCCGGGGCACCAGCCAGACCTGACTGGCACAGCCCTGCACCCGCGCGCCGTCGGTCTTCAACGCCGCGGGCAGCGGCGCCATGTCGCGCCCAAGCTCGATGAGATAGCGGTAGCGCTCCTCCCAATCCTCCAGGAAGGCGAAATTCTCCGCAATCTCGTCGAACGCCGCGCCGGCCGGGGCCGCGTCCGATGGCTCTGCACTGGCCGGTTCGCCGCCGCTGCGGTCTGTCATGTTCACGGGAAACCACCCTCCATCTCTGCGCCCCGCTGTCGAGGCGCAGGGGAGAGTTAGGCCTAGGCGACGCCCAGTTCCAGTCCGAGCGTGTCGCCGAGCCATTGCAGCGCCGCATCCGCATCGCCGCGCCGGTCGATCTCGGCGCCTTCGGGGCGACGGATCATCAGAACCGGCAGGTCGAGCTGACGGGCCGCCTGCAGTTTGGGCCAGCCGGCGCGCCCGCCGATATTGCGGGTGACGACCACGTCGATCTCATGCTTGCGAAACAGCGCGATCTCGGAGGCGATGCTGACCTCGCCGGCGGCGTCCAAAAGCCGGCCATGCGCGATGTCGGGCAGGTTCGCCCCCGGCGGCAGCCGAAAGAACACCCGGCGCCCGCGCATATTGCTCAGCGGCGCCACCTGATTGCGGCCGATCGCAACGAAGGGGCGCTGAAAGCCGCCGCGCAGGATCTCGGCCACCGCACCGCGCGGATCGCGGATTGGCACCCATTTGTCGCCCGCGCCCGGGCGCCAGGCATGGCGCAGCAGACGCATACAGGGAACGCCCTGTTCTGCGGCCACATCGGCCACTGCACGTTCGAACGCTGTCGACCAGGGATGCACCGCAATGACCACGGCGGCCGCGCCTTTCAGCAGATCGGCGATATCGGCGCGACGCTCGATGATCAGCTGGATGCCCGGTTGCGGATTGTCCGGGATCGGTTGGCCCGGTGCCCGAACCAGAACGGTGTCTATCCC
>JBCBKN010000008.1:0-27111 GCA_038521775.1 Pseudomonadota bacterium
GACCCGCCGGCCATCCGCGTGCGGTCATGCGGGTTGCGCGACGGCCCGTAATGCGCGTTCTCGCCGGTAAAATCATAGGCAAACTCGCCCATATTGAGCGCGCCTGTCGTGGTGGCGCCGGCCGCCGCCAGCCGGGCGACCAGCGGCGCGTCGGCCGCTGCCGGGGGCCTGTCGCGCAGCAGTTTCGACCCTGCAAGCGTCACGATCCCCTCAAGATCGAACAGGTTCTTGACCGCAAACGGAACCCCGGCAAGCGGACCCAGCGCCGCGCCCTTCGCCCGACTGGCATCGACCGCGTCGGCCTCGCGCAGTGCCCGGTCGCGCGCGATATCGGTAAAGGCGTTGAGATCGGCGGCCGCGTCGATCCGCGCCAGGGTGGCCTCGGCAATTTCGCGTGCGGAGGCCTGCCCAGAGGCAACAGCCTCGGCCATGGCCGCGGCACTCATCGTGCCGATCTGCGCCGACGCGATCACGGCCGGAACACCGGCGCAGCCTCATACCCCGGCGCGTCGATGCGCTCGGCAAAATCCAGCGCCATCGCCAGATTGGCCCGCACCGCATCCCGCGCCTTGGGGTCGATGGTCAGCCCCGCCAGCGCGGGGGCGGCCTCCATCAGCATCTCCAACATCGCGGGTGAGCCGGCGCCTCCAGCAGGTGTCTGTGTCATCGGGCCCTCATATGCTGGGCCCAGCGGACAGGATGGCCCGGACACATGCCAAACATTTCAAATGCAGCGACATCCAGCATTCCGCCACTGCACCAAAGATGCTCAATCCCAAACGCGCCCGGCTGAAATTTGTGCAGCTATGGCGTTTTTGCCTGATTTGACCTGGGCCGGGATGGGGAGGTTCTCGGGACGGGATATGCTAGAGGCTTCAAGAATCGAGGCAACGAACCCGGGCTGCGCCGCCGTCAAGGGTCAAGCTCTACACCGCAACAGGGACCTGCATCCGATGATGTTAAACCGACTAGCAGCCGCGCTTTTGGGCGCTTCGCTCGTGATTGGAGCGCCGACGGCCAGCCTGGCCCAGGGGCGTGCCGATGTTCTGATCGCTGTGGGGGAACAGGGGCCAAGCTCGCTCGACACCCACAACCCGGTGGCCAATGACTACACCCGTCTGGTCGCCTGGAACGTCTATGACCGACTGGTCAAGCACGGGATGAAGACGCTGGAGGACGGCACCACCGCCTATGACATCACCGTGATGGAGCCGGAGCTGGCAACCTCCTGGGAGATCTCCGAGGACGGCAAGATGTACACCTTCAAGCTGCGCGAGGATGCGGTCTTTCACGACGGCACCCCGGTCACTGCCGAGGATGTGCGCTGGTCGTTTGAGCGGGCGGTCGCGGCGGGCGGTTTTCCGGCGATCCAGATGGGCGCGAGCTTTTTTCTCGACGCAGCCCAGTTCGAGGCGCTCGACGATCACACCTTTCGCATCCACATGCCCACGCCCAACAAATACGTGATGGCCAACCTCACCGTGCCGATCCCGGTGATCGTGAACAAGACGCTGGCGCTGCAGCATGCCACCGAGGACGACCCCTATGCCTTTGAATGGACCAGCCGCAACGATGCCGGCGGCGGTGCCTTCAAGGTCGCGCGCTGGACCCCGGGCAGCGAGCTGGTGCTGGAGCGGTTCGACGACTGGAAATCGGGCCCGCTGCCGGCCATGAAGACCGTCGTCTATCGCCAGATCCCGGCCGCCGGCACGCGCCGTGCGCTGGTCGAAAAGGGCGATGCGGATGTCTCGATCGACCTGCCGCCGAAGGATTTCTCCGAGATGGACGCGGCGGATGACGTGAATGTCGTGGGCGTGCCGGTGCAATCCTCGGTCGTCTATGTCGAGATGAACACCAAACAGGCGCCGTTTGATGATGAGCGGGTGCGCAAGGCCATCGCCTATGCCCTGCCCTATGACGAGATCATGGCCTCGGCCTATTACCAGCGCGCGATCCCGATGTTCGGCGCCAAGGACGCGACCGAATACCCGCCGGTCTGGCCGACCCCGTCGCCCTATTACACCGATCTGGAAAAGGCCAAGGCGCTGCTGGCCGAGGCGGGATACCCAGACGGGTTCGAGACCGAGCTTTACTATGACATCAGCCGCGGCACGATCCGCGAGCCGATGGCAATCCTGATCAAGGAGCAGCTGGCCGAGATCGGCATCGAGGTCACGATCCAGAAAGTGCCGGGCGCGAACTGGTTCTCCAAGATGCTGGAGAAATCCATGCCGATGGTGATCGCCAGTTTCTATGCCTGGCTCGACTGGCCGGAATACCATTTCTACTGGCATTATCATGGCGGCAACAATTCGATCTTCAACGCGGCCAACTACACCAATGACGAGCTGGACGCGGTGATCGACGAGGCCCGCACCACTTCCGAGCCCGAGGCCTATAACGCGCTGATCAGCGAGATGAACAAGATCGTGATGGATGAGGTTCCCAAGGCGCCGCTTGCGAGAAACTATCTCGATGTCGCGCTGCAGCCCAATGTCGGCGGGTACCGGTACTGGTTCCACACCCAGCTCGATTTCCGGTCGTTGACCAAGGAATAGACCGAGATCGGTGTGCATGCGGTGGGGCGGCGCAGCAGCGTCGCCCCATCCCATCGACCTGCCCCACCCACCAAGCGAGACCAAGCGCGTGCCAATCGCCGTCACATGGGATGAAACAGCCGGTCGCGGAAGGTCACCCGCATCATGACCCTGGTGCTGATCCGACGCCGGCTGCTGGCCGCGCTGCCGAGCCTCTTCTTCGTGCTCCTCCTCACCTTCATGATGTCGCGGGCCCTGCCCGGCGACCCGGCGGCCTTCTTTGCCGGCCCCTCGGCGACCGAAGCCTCAGTGCAGGAGATCCGCGAGAAGCTGGGCCTGGACCGCAGCGTCATCGAGCAGTTCGGCATCTATCTGAGCGAGCTGGTGCAGGGAGATCTGGGCACTTCGCTCAACACCGGCCAACCGGTGCTTCTGGATCTGATGCAGCGTCTGCCCGCCTCGATGGAGCTCACGCTTTTTGCGCTGCTCTTTGCGGTGCTGGTCGGCATGCCGCTGGGCGTCTGGGCAGCGGTCAAGCCGGGATCGCTGGTCGATCATCTCTGCCGGGGGGTGTCGACGATATCCGCCGCATTCCCGGGGTTTTTCATCGGGCTCCTGCTGGTCTTTATCTTCTACTACCATCTGGGCTGGGCGCCATCGCCCGTGGGCCGGCTGGAGATCTGGTATGCGCCGCCCCCGCCCGTAACCGGCATGTATGTGATCGACGCAGCGCTCATCGGCGATTGGGAGGTGGCGCGCGCCGCCTTCGGTCAGATCGTGCTGCCCGCCATCTCGCTGGGCATGTTCGCACTGGCACCGATCACCCGCATGACCCGCGCCTCGCTGATCGGGGTCTTGTCGAGCGAGTTCATTCTGGCCGCGCGGGCCAATGGCCTGTCGCGGCGCCAGGTGATCCTGACCTATGCGCTGCGCAACGCGCTGCTGCCGGTGGTCAACATCCTGGGCATGATCTTTTCCTTCCTGCTCGGCGCCAATGTGCTGATTGAGCAGGTCTTTGGCTGGCCCGGGGTGGGCCGCTATGCGGTCGAGGCGGTGATCACGGCCGATTACGCCGCCATCCAGGGCTTCGTCGTGGCCATGGCGATCATCTATGTGCTGCTCAACCTGACCGTCGACATCGTCAACACGCTGGTCGATCCGCGGGTCCGCTATGAGGTCTGAGCGGTGACGGATCTGTCGACCCCCATGCCCCGCAGCGGTGGCTATCTGCGCGCGCTGCGCCATATCCTGGCCGAGAACCCGCTGACGCTGTTTGCGTTCATCCTCTTTGTGCTGCTGGTGCTGGCGGCCGGTCTGGGCGAGCTGATCGCCCCCTATGATCCGCTGGCCACCGACTCCGCCCGGGCCCTGCAGCCGCCCTCGCTGGCACATCCGTTCGGCACCGACCACCTGGGCCGCGATGTGCTCAGCCGGGTGATTGTCGCGGCCCGCATCGATCTGGGCATTGCGGTGGCCGCGGTTGCCCTCTCCTTTGCCGTGGGGCTGTTGCTGGGCGCCTATGCCGGCTATTTCGGCGGGTGGACCGACCGGATCGTTGGCCGGTTCGTCGATGCGATCATGGCTTTCCCCCTGTTTGTGCTTGCCATGGGCATCGTCTCGGCCCTGGGCAACACGCTCTGGAACATCATCCTGGCCACGGCGATCATCAACCTGCCCTTCTACATCCGCTTTGCCCGGGCCGAGATCAACGCCCGCCGCGATGCGGGTTTTGCCGAGGCGGCCCGGCTTGCCGGCAACGGGCCGTTTCGGGTGCTGCATGCCCATCTCATCCCCAACATCCTGCCGCCGATGATGGTGCAGGTGTCGCTCAACATGGGCTGGGCGATCCTGAACGCAGCCGGGCTCAGCTTCATCGGCCTCGGGGTGCGCCCGCCCACGCCGGAATGGGGCATCATGGTCTCGGAGGGGGCAAACTACATCTTCTCGGGCGAGTGGTGGATCTTCCTCTTTCCCGGCACCGCGCTGGTCCTGTCGGTCTTCTGCTTCAACCTCTTGGGCGACGGGCTGCGCGATCTCTTTGACCCGAGGCGCCGGACATGAGCGCGCCGCTGCTCGACGTGCAGAATCTGTCGGTGCGGTTTCGCACCCGCGACGGGATCGTGCATGCGCTGGACCGGGTCGGCTTCTCGATCGAGCGGCGGGAATCGCTCGCGCTAGTGGGTGAAAGCGGGTCGGGCAAATCGGTCTCGGCCTTTGCCGTGATGGGGCTGCTCGGCCCGGCCGCCGAGGTGACGGCCTCGCGCATCGCCCTTGACGACACCGATCTGACCGGCGGCGATCCCGCGGCATTGCAGCGCGTGCGCGGCGCCCGGGTCGCCATGGTGTTTCAAAACGCCCGCGCCGCGCTGAACCCGATCCGCACCATCGGGCGGCAGCTCATGGATGTGATCACGCGCCATCACGGCATTAAGGGGCCCGCTGCCCGCAACGCGGCCCTCGACGCGCTCGCGCAGGTGCGCATCCCCGATCCGGCAGGCCGGTTCGAGGCCTATCCGTTCGAAATCTCTGGCGGGATGTGCCAGCGGGTGATGATCGCCATCGCCCTTGCCTGCCAACCCGAACTGCTGATCGCCGATGAGCCGACCACGGGGCTGGACGTCACCACCCAGGCCGCGATCATGGATCTGATCGATGCGCTGGCCGACGCGCGCGGCATGGCGACCCTGCTCATCACCCATGATCTGGGGCTGGCGCGCGACCATTGCGGGCGCATCGCGGTGATGCATGCCGGGCATATCGTCGAGACCGGGCAGACCGAGGCGCTTTTTGCAGCACCAGCGCACCCCTACACGGCCGGGTTGATCGCGGCAACGCCCACCGAGGTCTCCTCGCTGGCCGCGCTCTCGCCGATCGAGGGCGGGCTGCCCGATCTGCGCCAAGCGCTGCCGCCCTGCCGGTTCTCCGCGCGCTGCGCCCGAAAATCCAAGGTCTGCGGTGAGGCGCCGCTGCCGCGCACAGCACTTTCCGACAGCCATGTCGTGGCCTGCCACCATCCGGCGGTTCTCACCAAGACGCGGGCGCTGGCATGAGCGCCGCCCTCGACATCTCGCATCTGGAAAAGCATTTCCCGACGAAAACCGGCCTTTTGCACGCGGTCGATGGGGTCACGCTGTCGATTGCCGCCGGAGAAAGCGTCGGCCTTGTGGGAGAATCGGGCTGCGGCAAATCCACCCTGGCCCGGGTCGTGGCCCGGCTGATCGACAGCACCAGTGGCCGCATCACCTGCGCGGGCGCCGATATCGGGGCCATTCCGGCCCGTCGCTTTGGCACCACCGCCCATCGCGCGCGCATTCAGGTGGTGTTTCAGGACCCGACCGACAGCCTCAACCCGCATTTGCGGGCCCAGGACAGCATCCTCGATCCGCTCAAGCGGCTGCGTGGGGATCTGAGCCGCGAGGCCCGGCGCCGCCGGGTGCGGGAGGTCGCGGCCCAATGCGGCTTGCCCGAGGCGCTGCTCGACCGGTACCCGCACCAGCTTTCGGGCGGGCAGAAGGCCCGGGTCGGGATTGCGCGCGCGCTGGCCGTCGAGCCGCAGATCCTGATCCTCGACGAGCCGACTTCGGCGCTCGATGTCTCGGTCCAGGCGGTGATCCTGCACCTACTGGCCGAGCTCAGAGCCCGCCTCGGCATCAGCTATCTTTTCGTCTCGCATGATCTCAATGTCGTGCGCCTGGTCTGCGACCGGGTGGCGGTGATGTATCTGGGCAAGATCGTCGAACTGGCCCCGACCGAGGCGCTGTTCACCGCCCCCCAGCACCCCTACACCGCCGCATTGCTCGACGCGATACCGGGCAAGGCGCGGCGGCATCCGCGGCTGGAGGGCGAGCCGAGCAGCCCCATCGCGCCCGACCCGAATGTCTGCCGCTTTGCCGGGCGCTGCCCGCGCGGCAGCGAGCTTTGCCGCAGCGCTGCGCCCAATCTGGCCCCGCACGCGCCCGGCCATCGCGTGGCCTGCCATCACCCGCTCGGCACCAGCGCAACCATGGTGGCCCCATGACGGGTTGGAGCGCGGAGGGCGGCAGCCTCGACATCCCGACCTTGCGGGCCTTTTACGCTGCCGGAGGAGGCCCCGAGACCGTGATCAACGCGGTCTTTGACCGGATCACGGCGCGGGGCGAAGATCCAGCCTGGATTGCGCTGCGCAGCCGCGACGTGGTGCTCGCCGAGGCCGCTGCCCTGCCCCGCGCGACGCTGGAGACCAGGCCGCTTTGGGGCATTCCCTTCGGCATCAAGGACAATCTCGACCTTGCCGGGATGGACACCACCAATGGCTGCCGGGCCCATACACGCAGCGCACAGCGCACGACGCCGATCGTGCAGATGCTCATCGATGCGGGCGCCCTGCCGGTCGGCAAGAACAATATGGACCAGTTCGGGGTCGGGTTGAACGGCACGCGCACCGATTTCGGCATCCCCCGCTGCGTGTTCGACCCCGCCTATATCTCGGGCGGGTCGACCTCGGGCGGCGGGGTGGCGGTGGCCGCGGGGCTTGTGAGCTTTGCGCTGGGCGGCGATGCGGCGGGGTCGGGCCGGGTGCCCGCCGCACTCAACAACATCGTGGGGCTGAAACCCACGCCCGGGCTGGTGCCCAATACCGGCATTCCGACCGTGGCGGGCATGGTGGGCACAAACTCGCTGCTCACGCTTACGGTCGAGGATGCCGTGACCGCGACCCAGGTGATGATCGGCTATGATCCGATGGATCCCATGTCCAAACCCGAAGCGCGGGATCTGGACCTTGCCGCCGCGCATTGCCCGGCGCAGTTCCGCTTTGCGGTTCCGGATGCCGCCTCGCGCCGGTTTGCCGGCGATGCCGAGGCCGAAGCGCTGTTTGATGCCGGCATCGCGCGGCTTTGCGCCATCGGCGGCACAGCGGTTGAGACCGATCTGTCGGCCTACCTCGCCGCGGCAAAGGCGCTCTATGAGGGCCCGTTCATCGCCCAGCGCACCGCCAATCTCGCAGCATTTCTGGAGCGGCACAGCGCGGACGTGTTTCCGGCCACGCGCGAAATCCTCAGCTGGGGGCATGGCTACAGCGCCACGGATGTCTTCCGGGCCCAGTATCAGATGCTGGGTGTCCGGCAGATGGCGCGCGAGCTTTTTCGCGACGTCGCTTTTCTGGCCACCCCGACCACGCCGACCACGGTGACGGTTGAGGCGATGCTGGCCGACAACATCGCACAGAACGCCATGCTGGGAACCTACACCAATTTCGTCAATCTGCTCGATCTGCCCTCGGTCTCGGTGCCCGGTGGGTTCCGGCGCGACGGGCTGTCCCTGGGTCTGATGCTGACCGGCGCCAGTTTGGACGACGCGCGGCTGGCCGCGATTGCGCGGGCCTATCAACAGGCAGCCGGGTTTCCCCTGGGTGCGACGGAGGCGCGGCCCTGACATGTCGGATCTGGCCTTCAAGTCCGTAACCGAGCTTTCCGCGCTATTGGAGGCGCGCAGCCTCAGCCCGCTGGAGCTGCTGGACGATGTGACCGCGCGGCTTGATGTGCAAGAGCCGGTGCTCAACAGCTTTGCCTGTCTCGACCTTGCCGGGGCTCGCCGCGACGCCGAGGCCGCGACCGCCCGGCAGATGGCCGGAACGCGCCTGTCGTCGCTTGATGGGATCCCGACCTCGGTCAAGGATCTGATCGCGCAAAAGGGCCTGCCCCAGCGCTTTGGCTCGCGCACAACCCCGGATGCCCCGATGCCCGAGGATGCGCCGTCGGTGGCCCGGCTGCGCGCCGCCGGCGCCGTGCTGCTGGGCAAATCGACCACCAGCGAATTTGGCTGCAAGGCGGTCGGCGACAGCCCGCTGACCGGCATCACCCGCAACCCCTGGAACACCGATCTGACCCCGGGCGGGTCGAGCTGCGGGGCGGCCGCCATGGTGGCCGCGGGCCTGGTTCCCTATGCGCTGGGCACCGATGGCGGCGGGTCGGTGCGCATTCCCGCAGCGCTCACCGGGCTTTTTGGGATCAAGGGGCAGTTCGGGCGGGTGCCGGTCTACCCCGTCTCGGCCACCCCGACCTTGGCCCATGTCGGGCCGCTGACCCGCACGGTGGCCGATGCGGCGCTGGTCATGGAGGTGATTGCCGGGTTTGACGCGCGCGATCCGTTTTCGGTTGCCGCGCCACCGCCCAGCTGCGCAGAGCTCACAGCGCCCGAGAAACCCCTGCGCATCGCCTATGCGCCCACGCTTGGCTATGCGACCCCCAGCTCCGAGGTTCTCACCCTGGTGGCAGCGGCCGCCACAACGATCTCGCAGCTGGGGCATGAGGTGGTGCCGGTCGATCATGTGATGGACGACCCGATCGGGCTGTGGATGTCGGAGTTCTATGCCGGTGCCGGAACGCGCCTGCATGACACGATCCGGTCTGCGCCGGAGCTCATCGACCCTGCTGTGCTGGAAATGCTGCGCCCGGCCCTCTCGCAGGACATGAAGAGCTATTATGCCAAGGTCTTTGAGCGCTATGCGCTGCGCGACCGGCTGCGGGTCTTTTTTGAGAGCTATGACCTGCTGATCAGCCCCACGCTTCCCTGCACCGCCTTTGCGGTGGGCCATAACGCCCCGCCCGGCTGGCCCGATCAAAGCCCGGTGGGCTGGGTCTCCTACACATACCCCTTCAACCTCACCGGCCTGCCCGCCGCATCGCTGCCCGTCGGGTTTGCACCGAACGGCCTTCCCGTCGGGCTTCAAATCGTGGCGCCCAGCCATGGCGAAGCCGCGATCTTTGCCCTTTGCGCCCAGGTTCAGGCCGCCCTGTCCACACTGGCCAAACAGCCGCCGCCGCCCAGGCTGGCGGGATAACGCAAAAAAGGAGACCCCATGAGCTTTGAGATCGAGGAAACGACCATCGCCGACATCCATGCCGCCTATCAGGCAGGTACGTTGAATGCCGTGTCGCTGACCCAGGCCTATCTCGACCGGATCGCGGCGCTCGACCAATCCGGCCCCGAGCTCAACGCCTTCGTGATGATGAACCCCGCGGCGCTCGACCAGGCGGCCGAGCTCGACAAGATCTATGCCGAAACGGGCGCCTTCGTGGGCCCCCTGCACGGCATTCCCATCGGCATCAAGGATCAGGCCGAAACCGCGGGCATCGAGACCAGCTTCGGCTCCGCCGCGTTGAAGGGCTATGTGCCCGAAACGGACGCGACCATTGTGACCAAACTGAAGGAGGCCGGCGCCATCCTTCTTGGCAAGCTCACCATGCCCGATTTCGCCGCCTCCTGGTGGGGCTATGGGTCGGTCCATGGGATCACGCGCTGCCCTTATGCGTTGGAGCGCGATTCCGGCGGGTCGAGCGGCGGCACCGGTGCCGCGGTCAGCGCCAATCTGGTCGCGGTGGGCATTGGCGAGGACACTGGCGGGTCGATCCGCCTGCCCTCCAGCATCAACAATCTTTGCGGCCTCCGCGTGACCCCGGGCATGATCAGCCGCAACGGGCTGTCGCCGCTTCTGGTGCCCCTGGACACGGCCGGCCCGATGGGGCGCACGGTGCGCGACATCGCAACCGTGCTGGATGTGCTGGTGGGCTATGACCCCAAGGACCCCTATACCAGCGTGACCAAGATCGCCGGACACACCGGCAGCTATACCGATTGTCTTGATGCCGATGCGCTGAAGGGCGCGCGGTTCGGCACCATCGTGGAAGCCTTTGGCGACGACGCCAACCCCGATTGCGCCGCGGTCAACACGGTGCTGCGCGCGGCCATGGAGACGATGCGCGCCGCGGGGGCTGAGTTCGTCGAGCTCAGCATTCCCGACCTTTCCGACCAGATCGCCGAGACCTCGCTTTACATCTCCCGCTCGCGCAATGATGTGGACACGTTCCTTAAAAGCCGCGGCTTTCCGCACACGCTGCGCTCGATCTACGAATCCGGCAAATACGACAAGAATCTCGACCTGATCCCCGCCCTTGCCACGCAGGCGCCCGAAACGCCGGAGGAGGATCCGGACTATTACGCCAAGGTGGTCAAGGGGTTGGAGCTGCAACGCATGCTTATGGGGTTCATGGCAGAGCATGAGCTCAACGGCATCTGCCACCCGTCCCTGCAGATCCTGTCACCCACCCATGAGGAGCTGGCAAGCGGCATGTGGCCCGCGCTGAGCTATCCCACCAACACCATCATCGCCTCGCAATCGCTGATCCCGGCGATCAGCGTGCCGGCCGGCTTTACCGAGACGGGTCTGCCGGTGGGCTTGGAGATCATTGCCCCGCCGCATCACGAGCCGGAGCTGCTGGCCCTGGGCTATGCCTTTGAGCAGCTCACCAAATGGCGGCGCAAGCCCCAGTTGTGACGGGGCAGCCCATGCCAGAGGTGCCCTCCACATGCACCGCGTTGCGCGCGGCCTATGCCGAGGGTCTGCGCGCAACCGATATGATCGAGGCGGTCTATGCGCGTATCGCGGCGGTGGACGACCCCGGCATCTTCATCCATCTGCGCGATCGCGCCGATCTGCTGGCCGAGGCGGCGGCCCTGGGCCCGTTCGACCCCGGGCGGCCGCTTTGGGGCGTTCCCTTTGCGGTCAAGGACAATATCGATTTCGCCGGGATCGAGACCACGGCGGGCTGCCCAGCCTATGCCTATATGCCCGCGGCCGATGCTTTCGTGGTGGCCCGGCTGCGCGCGGCCGGGGCGCTGCTGATCGGCAAGACCAATCTCGACCAGTTTGCCACCGGGCTGGTTGGGATGCGCACGCCCTACGGCGCGCCGCGCAACGCGTGCGACCCCGCATTTGTGCCGGGCGGGTCGTCCTCGGGCTCGGCCGTGGCGGTCAGCCATGGCATCGTCAGCTTTGCACTGGGCACCGACACCGCCGGATCGGGCCGGGTTCCGGCCGCGCTCAACAATATTGTGGGGCTGAAGCCGACGCTCGGCGCCCTCTCGGCCAGCGGGGTGGTGCCGGCCTGCCGGACGCTCGACACCGTGTCGGTCTTTGCCCTGACGGTGGAGGACGCCTATGCCGTGTTCGACGCCGCGCGCGGCTACGATCCGGCCGATGCCTATTCCAAGCGTTGGCCGCGCGCGCCGCTGGCCGCCATGCCGCCCGACCTCTCCATTGCCGTTCCCGACACCGCGTCGCGCATGTTCTTTGGCGATACGGTGCAGCAGGCCGCCTTTGAGCGCGATCTGGTGGCCCTTGCCGGTCTGGGCGCCCGCATCTCGGCGATCGATTTCACGCCCTTTTACGATGTGGCGCAGCTTTTATACGAGGGCCCCTGGGTGGCCGAACGCTATACGGTCATCGAGGATCTGCTGACGCGGCAGCCCGACGCCGTTCACCCCGTGACGGCAGCCATCATCTCGCAGGCCACGGAGATCTCGGCGGCCGATGTGTTTCGCAGCATTTATCGGCTGGCCGAGCTCAAACGCCGGACCGAGCCGCTGATCGAGGGGCATGACCTCCTCTGCGTGCCAAGCATCCCGACGCTCTACACCACCGCCGATCTGGCCGCCGATCCGGTGACACCGAACTCCCGGCTCGGCACCTACACAAATTTCGTGAACCTTCTGGATCTGTGCGGCATTGCCGTGCCCACCGCCCCGCGCAGCGATGGACGGCCCAGCGGCGTTACGCTGCTGGCAGCGGCCGGGCGGGATGCGCAGGTCGCGGCTTTGGCCCGGCAGCTTGAGACCCGTGCAGCACGGCGGCTGGGGGCGACCGAGATCACCAAGGCCGCGCAGGAGAGCCCACCCGCCGCCGGCGGCTCGGAGGACCGGATCGAGATCGCCGTCTGCGGCGCACATATGGCGGGGCTGCCGCTCAACGGTCAGCTGACCGAGCGTGGCGCGATTTTCATGCGCAGCGCGCAGACCGCGCCGCATTACCGTTTCTATGCCTTGAGCGGCGGCCCGCCCCAGCGGCCCGGCCTGCTCCGCACCAATGAGGCCGGCGCCTCCGTCGCCCTGGAAATCTGGTCGCTGCCCAAGGCGGCCCTTGGCGGCTTTGTCGAGGGCATACCGCCGCCGCTGGGCATCGGCTCGATCGAGCTTGCAGACGGGGCCTGGGTGAAGGGCTTCCTGTGCGAGGCGGCCGGCATCGAAGGCGCGCGCGACATCTCCGATATCGGCGATTGGCGGCTGGCCCTGAAGGCGCTGGGCTGAACGCGCACCTGCCTGCCCGCCCCGCCTGACAACTCAGCGCGTCAGCCGCAGATAGAGCGCGGGCAGCTTTTCGGCCAGGGCCGCGATATTGGCGATCTGGATGAAGCCGCGCGGCCCGAAGATGCGGGCCTCCTGCTCGGCATTGCGCACCCCCAGCCCGACGCAGAACACGTCGATCCCCTGCCCGCTGAGCGCGCGGACCGCCCGCCGCGCGTCTTCGATCAGATAGCGCGGATCGGGACAGTCGATATCCGAGGGCTCGCCATCCGAGACCAGCAGGATCAGACGCCGGAAACTGGGCTGGCCGCGCAGCTCGGCCCCGGCATGGCGCAGCGCTGCGCCCAGACGGGTGGAATAGCCCGGATGCAGCCCGGCCAGCCGGGCACCGATCTCGGGTCCCGGTGGGTCGGCAAAGCCCTTGATGCGGGTATAGCGCACCTCCTCGCGCCCATTGGAGTTGAAAGCGGCGATGGAAAACGGATCGCCCATGCCGCCCATCGCCTCGGCCAGCATCACCACCGCGTCCCGTTCCAGATCGATCACCCGGGCGTTGCCCGATACGGGGTCGGATGTGGATTGCGAGACATCGAGCAGCACCGAGACGGCAAGATCCCGGCTGCGCCGCGCCATGATCTGATAGACCTGCGGGTCGGGCATCTGGCCGGCACGCAGGGCCGCATGCGCGTCGATGGCCGCGTCCAGATCCAGCGTCTCCCCGTCAGACTGCCGGCGCAAGCGCTGCGGCCGGCCGACCCGGGCGGCCCGCACAAGCGCTGCAATCCGCTGGGCCAGATCGGCATGGCGGTCGAGCACCGCGGCGGCAAAGCGCGGGTCGCCCAGGCTTGGCGGATGTTCGACCACGGTGGTCCAGTCCGGCCGATCGCGGGAGGCCTGATAATCGTATTCGGGATAGCGGGCCACGGGCAGGCTGGCCTCCGCGCTCTCGGCCGGGCGGGCGCGCCCCGTCGGCTCGGCCTGGCCCTCAGGCCGCTGGCGCTGTGGCTCCTCCTCCGCAGCCTCGCGCGGCCGCACGCTGTCGACCGACACCGCCTCGGCCTCCTCGGGCGGGGTCTCGGCATCGGGCTCCCACAGCCCGGCATTGTCGTCGCGATAGGGGGGCTGCGGCGCATAGGTCTTGGCGTTGAACTGCACGCGCATCTGGCCCAGATCATTGCCCAGGATGTTGCCGATGGCCCGGCTGATGGACGGGTCCTCCAGACGGTCGCTTGCGGCATGGAACATGTCGCGGCCCTTGCGCACCCAGCCGTCGATATCCTCGAAATCCGGGTCGATCAGCGCGCGCGACAGGCGGGCAAAAAGGCTGGGGGCGGTCATCGCGCCTGAGGCCTGAGCGATGTGGAAGGGCAGCCAGAGCCGCGCCAGCCCCGGCAATTCGCGCATCGCCAGGGCCTCGACGCGGGCATCCTCGATGATCGACACAACCGCGATCTGCATCGGTTTGAGCTGGCCCACCTCCCGGCGCGGCCCGCCAAAGCGCAGATGCGCGCCGATATGCGCAAGCACGGCGCGGTAGAGCGCCAGCGCCTGGTCGTTGCGAAAGCCTGGAAAGCTCGACGGCATGCGCACCATCCCGTCGCCAAAGCTGGCCCGGCGCCGTGCCCCGTCGAACCGGTCGGGCGGCGCCTCGCGCACCGCCACGCGCAGCCCGTAGAGCGCCGTGAGATAGGCCCGCATCCGACGTTCGACCTCGAAAAACCCGGTTTCGCCCGCCTCACGGTCGAGCAGCTTGGTCGCATCGGGGCTTTCCATGCGGAAAAAGGCGAGCCGTCGATCACGGTCCGCGCCGGCAAGCCGCACCCCGCCGATGAGCCAGGCCTCAAAGCCCGAGACCGAGACCCGAGCAAGCAGCGGGTCCATGCGCTCCAAGACGGGAATGACCGATTCCGGGGCCATCGCTGCAAAGCGCTGCATCAGGCTCATCCAGTCGCGAAAGCGCGGCCCGTCCAGCCGCGCGGCAACCTCCGGCGCGGCCGCACAAAACGCCTCACCCGCGCGACGGCCGGCCTTGATGGTGACGGCCGAGAGGTAGTCGCCCATGTCGATGGCGGGCTCCGGCCCGACGATCTGCGCACAGGCAGGCGCCGCCCAGCGAAACGCGGCCTCAAGCGGGGCGCCATAGCCCGCCCCCTCGATCTTGCGGCGCGCGCGCAGCCAGGGCGCCAGCCATGGGCCCGCAAACGCATCGGCCTCACCGTCAGAGCCCTGCGACGCCGCATCGGCGACGCGCAGAAAGCCGCGCGGATCGGGGCTCATCGCCCGGCCTCAGGCGCAGGCCGCGACCGCATTGGACAGCGCATCGCGCATCTCCGGATCATCGGTGATGGGCAGGATCACGGCAATCTCGCAGGCCGCCGACAGGGTGACCCCCTCGCGCATCAACGCGCCGGCATGGATCAGCATTCGGGTCGAGGCGCCCTCGCTCAGCCCCTGCCCGCGCAGATTGCGCGAGCGCTGCCCGATCTGGACCAGCCGATGCGCAAGCGGTGGGTCGATGCGCGCCTCGGCGGCCACAATCTCGGTTTCCACCGCCGGATCGGGATAGCTGAAATCGAGCGCGCAAAAGCGCTGCTTGGTGCTTTCCTTGAGATCCTTCAGCACCGATTGATACCCGGGATTGTAGGAGATCACGAGCTGGAAGTCGGGATGGGCGCGCACCAGCTCGCCCTTCTTTTCCAGCGGCAGCACCCGGCGATCATCGGTCAGCGCATGGATGACCACCGTGGTGTCCTGGCGCGCCTCGACAATCTCATCAAGATAGCAGATCGCCCCTGCCCGCACGGCCAGGGTGAGCGGCCCGTCGCTCCAGACCGTGCCGGACGGGTCGAGCAGATAGCGCCCGACCAGATCCGAGGCGGTCATATCCTCATGACAGGCGACGGTGACCAGCGGGCGGCCCAGCGACCAGGCCATATGCTCGATAAAGCGGGTCTTGCCGCAGCCCGTCGGCCCTTTGAGCATCACCGGCAGGCGCGCGGCATAGGCCGCGGCGAACTGGGCCACCTCGCCGCCGGTGGCCTGGTAAAAGGGCTCGGCCTCGATGCGGTATTGATCGAGATCCATGGGCGCCTCCGGTTACTTGGGTCGGCCGACGCCGCGATGGCGCCGGCCGGGCATGCTCTCAGCGGTGGGCGGCCGTCTTCTGGTTGGGAATGCCCTCCATCGGGCATTCATCGGTGCCCACGGTGGGCCGGGTGATCGCCTCGACCATCTCACGCGTGCCTTCGGGATCGGTCGCCCATTTGGTGTAGAAATCATAGGGGCAGGCCGCCAGCCCCTGATCGCCATCGCCGGAGTTGATCATGCCGGTATAGCCGCGATGCAGAAGCTTGAAGAGGTGGTTCTGGCTTTGCCCGTTGCGCCGTGCATCGCGGATCGCCGAGACCGACATCTGCGCGTATTGGATGCCCATCTCCTCCTCGCCGCATTCGCCCAGCGTGCGCCCGTCAAAGCCGATCAGCGCGGAATGGCCGAAATAGGAATAGACCCCGTCGAACCCGGCGGCATTGGCCACGGCGACATAGACATTGTTCGCCCAGGCCATGGATTTGGCCATGATCACCTGCTGGTCCTTGGCCGGGTACATATAGCCCTGGCAGCGCACGATCAGCTCGGCCCCCTTCATCGCGCAATCGCGCCAGATCTCGGGATAATTGCCGTCATCGCAGATGATGAGGCTGATCTTCATGCCTTTGGGGCCATCCGAGACATAGGTGCAGTTGCCCGGATACCAGCCCTCGATCGGCACCCAGGGCATGATCTTGCGGTATTTCTGCACGATCTCGCCCTTGGGGTTCATCAGGATGAGCGTGTTGTAGGGCGCCTTGTTGGGATGCTCCTCATGCCGCTCGCCGGTCAGTGAGAACACCCCCCAGACATTGGCCGCGCGGCAGGCCTCGGCAAAGATGTCGGTCTCCTCACCCGGGCAGGAGGAGGCGGTCTCATACATCTCCTTTTCATCATACATGATGCCATGGGTGGAGTATTCGGGGAAGATCACCAGGTCCATGCCCGGCAGGCCGACCTTCATCCCCTTGATCATCTCGCCGATCTTCTTGGCGTTTTCGAGCACTTCTTCGCGGGTGTGCAGCCGCGGCATCTTGTAGTTGACGACGGCCACGCCGACCGTGTCATTGCTGCTGGTGATATCGCCGTGATACATCTTCCTCTCCTTTGGGTCAGGGTGGTTCTATTTCATCCGCGGGCGCGGCGGTGTTCCGGTCAGGGCGGCGCGGGCCGCAGCCCAGGCGCGGTGAAGGGCGGCGGTGAGCTGCGCACCGTCGGCAGCAAGGATGCGCGCAATCGCGATGGGGCGGTCGGAAAAGGCCGATGCCCCGGCCCAGAGGCCGTCGCCCGCGGCCAGCGCGCGCCGCAGCGGCGCGATGGTGGTGCTGGCCCCGGGGCCGGCCACGATCAGGGTCGCATGGCACCGCCACGGCCCCATCCGGGCCCGCCAATCGCTGCCGGCCAGTTCGACCCGGTCGATCAGGAGCGGGCCTTCGGGCCCGTGGATCTCGGTCTCGGCGGTCCAGCGCTCAAAGGGCGCCGCCGCACCTTCGGGGTCGTGATGGAGCACCGCGTCGCAGATGATCGCCCGGGCGTCCTCGGCCAGGGTAAGCGAAAGCTGCGCCGCAAGCCGTGCCCCGGCAAAAAGGATCGCCGGGTCGGGCAGGAACTCCACAAAACTGCGCGGACCGGCCGAAATCTCGACCCGGCTGCGCGCCGCCCCGCCCCGGGCATGATGGACC
The DNA here is from genome assembly GCA_038521775.1 of Pseudomonadota bacterium. Classification (GTDB taxonomy): domain Bacteria; phylum Pseudomonadota; class Alphaproteobacteria; order Rhodobacterales; family Rhodobacteraceae; genus J013. Next base: position 17,426 of record JBCBKN010000008.1, read on the forward strand.
ACGGTCGAGGCCTGGGTGGTGACATGGGCGGCCGCATCGGCCTCCAGACCCAGCGCAAGCGACACGTCATCATCGCCGTAAAGCCCGCCGGAGGAGGATTGCAGGTAAAGCGTCGCCATCCCCCTGGGATCGCCCGCCATGCGGAAGGGCCGGGTGATGTGGAACGGGTGCGGCGTGCGCTGATGGGCAAGAAACGTCCCGCCAGGGCCTCGGCGAAACCGCAACGCGGCGCGCACCCTGCGCCCGGACTTGACCGGCTGCCCCTGCGTGTTTGACCGCAGCGGGATCACAGAACCCGCTCCAGGCCGCGCGCCAACCCGCAGGGCGCCGCGCGCGTTACCACCCTGCGCACAGCCGCGATGTGCCCTTGGATGAGCCAATGGCGGCACATTGCGCTCATCGCAGCATGTAGCGCTGCGCAAGCGGCAGCTCCTCAGCCGGGTCGCAGGTGGCCAGGGTGCCGTCGACAAAGACCTCAAAGGTGGCGGGGTCGACCGTGATGTCCGGGCAGGCATCGTTGAGATGCATGTCGCCCTTGCGCAGATCGCGGGTGCCGCTGGCCGGCATCAGCGCCTTTTTCAGATCGAGCGTGTCGGAGAGCCCCCGCTCGATGGCCAGAGGGTTCACAAAACAGGCCGAGAGCGCCGGTGCCGCCCGCCCGAATGCGCCCCATTGCGGGCGCAGACCCAGCGGCTCGCAGGTCATCAGACTGGCCGCGCTGTCGCCCATCGCCCCCCAGGCAATGAAGCCGCCCTTGACCACAAGCTCGGGCTTGATGCCGAAGAAACCCGGCCGCCAAAGCACGATATCGGCCAGCTTGCCGTCTTCCAGGCTGCCGATATGCGGCTCGATGCCAAAGCAGCGCGCGGCATTGATGGTGTATTTGGCGATGTAGCGCTTGATGCGGGCATTGTCGCCGCGCAGCGTGGGCTCTTCGGGCAGGCGCCCGCGCTGAGCCCGCATCTTGGAGGCCAGTTGCCAGGTCCGGCAGATCACCTCGTTGATCCGGCCCATCCCCTGGCTGTCTGAGCCCAGCATCGAGATCGCGCCCATATCATGCAGCACATCCTCCGCCGCAATGGTCTGGGCGCGGATCCGGCTTTCGGCAAAGGCCACATCCTCCGGGATCGCGGGGTTGAGGTGGTGGCACACCATCGTCATGTCGAGATGTTCGTCGAAGGTGTTGACCGTGTAGGGATTGGTGGGGTTGGTCGAGGAGGGCAGACAGTTGGCCACCCCCGCCACGCGGATGATGTCGGGCGCATGGCCGCCCCCCGCCCCTTCGGTGTGATACATATGGATCGCGCGCCCGCCGATGGCCGCGAGCGTGTCCTCCAGAAACCCGCTTTCATTGAGCGTGTCGGTGTGAAGCTGGACCTGGAAATCCATCTCATCGGCAACCGTGAGGCAGCAATCGATGGCCGCGGGCATCGCGCCCCAATCCTCATGGATCTTCAGCCCCAGGCAGCCCGCCGCGATCTGTTCGACCATGGCGTCGGGTTTGTGGGCATTGCCCCGGCCCAGAAAGCCGAAATTCATCGGCCAGTGCTCGGCGGCCTGCAGCATCTTGCCGGTGTTGAAGGGCCCGCCGCTGTCGATGCCCACGGTGATCGGGCCAAGTGAGCCGCCCAGCATGGTGGTGATGCCGCTGGCGATCGCATGCTCGACCAGCTGGGCGCTGTCGAAATGGACATGCACGTCAATGGCACCGGCCGTGGCGATCAGCCCTTCGGCATCGCGCACCGTGGTGCCGGCGCCGACGACCAGCCGCGGATCGACCCCATCCATAATGTCGGGATTGCCGGCCTTGCCGATGCCCACGATGCGGCCATCCTTGATGCCGATATCGCCCTTGACGATGCCGACCATCGCATCGATGACCACGACATTGACGATGAGCATGTCGAGCACGCCGTCTGCAGCACTTGTGGCCCCGGCGACCAGCCCCATCCCGTCGCGCAGGGTCTTGCCGCCGCCATGCAGGCATTCCTCGCCATAGACCGCATGGTCATGTTCGATCTCGGCCCAGAGCCCGGTATCGCCCAGCCGCACCAGATCGCCCGTGGTCGGGCCGAACATGGCCGCGTAATCGGCGCGGGACATGGTGGCCATGGCTCAGGCTCCCTTGAAATTGGCAGCGCGGGCGCGCGCGAGCGCTGCATCGCGGGTGGCGTCGGTCAGATCGCCATCGGTCAGCGCATTGAGCCCACCCACCCGGCGGTTGCCGCCGATGGCGACCAGCGCAACGTCCTTGGACTGGCCCGGCTCGAACCGCACCGCGGTGCCGGCGGGAATGTCGAGCCGCATGCCAAAGGCCGCCGCCCGGTCGAAATCGAGCGCCTTGTTGACCTCGAAGAAATGGAAATGGCTGCCGATCTGCACCGGCCGGTCGCCGGTGTTGAGCACGCGCATTGAGGCCTTGGCCCGACCCGCATTGAGCTCCAGCTCACCCTCCAGGGCGCGGATCTCGCCCGGGGTTTCCTCGGCGGTTTCTTCGGGGGTTTCTTCGGGGGTTTCCTCGGTGGTGTCGTCGGGCTGGGCCACGGCACCGGGGCGGATCGGCTCATGCACGGTGACAAGCTTGGTGCCGTCGGGAAATGTCGCCTCGACCTGCAGCATGGGCATCAGCGCGCCCACCCCGGGCATCACATCCTCGCTCGTCAGGATCGTGGAGCCAAAACCGATCAGATCGGCAACCGAGCGGCCGTCGCGCGCGCCTTCCAGGATCTCATCGCAGATCAGCGCCACCGCCTCGGGATAGTTCAAAAGCCGGCCCCGCGCGCGCCGCTTCCGCGCCAGCTCGGCGGCGGTGAAGATGGTCAGGCGCTCCATCTCGGTCGGTGTGAGCAGCATTCTCCTGTCTCCCTAGGTCGCAAACAGGTTCACCGCCCGAGCGTCGCGGCGTTGGGTGGCAATGTCGGCGACGGGTACAAAGGCCGAGGGCGCGGATACCGGCGCGGCCAGTGCTTCGGCATGCTGGGCAATGGCCGCGCGAAGGACACGCTGGGCGTTGAGCGCACCGATTTGGCCCAGCCGCACCGCAGCCGAGGCAAAGCCCGACAGCACGCCGTGAAAGGCCGCCGCCTCGGCCTCCGCACTGCCAAGCCCCAGGGCCCGGGCTGCAAGGCCCTGCACGACCGGGGCATGACCCGGTGCGGCGTCGCGGTCGCGGGCAAGATAGTCGGCAAGGCCTGCTGTGCCGATCCGCGCATGGCTGGTCAGCAAGGCCAGGCCCATGCGCAGCGACGCCGCGGCAAGCTCCGGCACCGATTGGCGCAGATGACAGTCGCGGTCGACGGCCGCCACATCGCTGGCCTGCAGCGCTGCATTCAGAAAGTAGCGGTCGAATTCCAGCCAGCGCGGCGCGATCTGGTCGATCAGGAGGTCCGAGAGCGATATCTGCGCGGGCACCACGCCCTCGGCCACCAGCGTCTCCAGCCCGTTGGAAAAGGCGAACGCGCCGGAGGGAAAGGCGCTGTCCCCGGTCTGCAGCATGGTCAGCAAGGTCGCGCTCTGCCCCATACCGCCCTCAGATCGCCATATGCTGGGCCACGAGCCCGTCGCTGAGCTGGTCGATCGGGCCCGACGCCACGGCCCGGCCGTTCTCCATCATCGCAAAGGCATGGCCGGCGCGGCGGGCAAAGCCGACATTCTGCTCGACCAGCAGGATGGTCAGCCCCAGCTCGCGATTGAGCCGCAGGATGCTCTCCTCGATCTGCTCGACGATATTGGGCTGAATGCCCTCGGTGGGCTCATCCATCAGCAGAACCGAGGGCTCGGCGGCCAGGGCGCGGGCGATGGCAAGTTGTTGCTGCTGCCCGCCCGAAAGCACCCCGCCCTGCCGGTCGAGATTGTCCATCAGATAGGGGAAAAGCTCGGGCACAATGGTCGGGATCCGCTGCTGGCCCGAACGCGCGGCAAAGCCGCCCATCAGGATGTTGTCGCGAATGGTAAAGTCGGGGATGATATGCCGGCCCTGCGGCACATAGGCGATGCCGGCCCGGGCCCGGGCAAAGGTTTCGCGCCCGGCCAGATCCTCGCCGCCCAAAAGGATCGCGCCCTCCGACCGGTCGGTAAGCCCCAGAATGCTGCGCAACAGCGTGGTCTTGCCCACCCCGTTGCGGCCGATGATGGCCACAATCGACTGGTCCTCGGCCGAAAGGCTCAGCCCATGGATCACCTGGCTGCGCCCGTAAAAACTGTTCAGGCCGCGGATCTCCAGCATCAGTGGATGCCCCCGCTGCCCAGATAGGCCTCCTGCACCGCCGGGTCGGCCTCGATCTGCGCCATCGGCCCTTCGGCCAGAAGCTTGCCCATATGCATCACCGTGATGCGCTCGGCGATCTCGCGCACAAAGGCCATGTCATGCTCAACGACGATGATGGTGTGCTTGCCCTTCAGCGCATTGATGATCTGCGAGGTCTTGTGGGTTTCGGCCTGGGTCATGCCGGCCGTTGGCTCGTCGAGCAGGATCACCCGCACGTCCTGGGCGATCAGCATGCCCAGCTCCAGCCATTGCATCTGACCATGCGACAGGTCGCCGGCCCGGCTGTCGAGGACCCCGTCAAGCCGGGTAAGCTCGATCACCGCATCGATCCGCTGGGATTGACCGCGCGTCAGCGAGCGGCGCAGATTTCCGATCACCGAGGTCTCCTTGACCGCGGCAACCTCGAGATTTTCGCGCACCCGCAGATCGCGGAAAATGCTGGGGATCTGGAATTTCCGGCCGATCCCTGCGCGGGCGATCTCATGCTCGGGCCAGTTGGTGATGTTGCGGTTAAAGAGCGAGACCTGCCCTTCGGTCGCGCGGGTCTTGCCGCTGACCAGATCCATCATGGTGGTCTTGCCGGCCCCGTTGGGCCCCAGCACCACCCGCAGCTCGCCCTCATCGACGACGGTGGTGAACTGATCGACCGCCTTAAAGCCGCCGAACGACACGCCCAGCCCGTCGAGTTTGAGCGCCGCACCCATCTATTCGGCGGCCTTTTGCGACGCGGTGCCCTGGGGCCGTGCGCGCCGCTCCGGCGCTATCCTGCCCACCAGATCCTGCGCAAGACCCGCCAGCCCGCGCGGCAAAAACAGCACCACCAGCACAAAGACCAGGCCGATGATCGCCTTCCAGGCCTCGCGGAACATCTCGGTCTCGCTGGCCGTCGCCTCAATGGTGTTGATCAGGATCGCCCCGATGCAGGCGCCCAGCAGCGAGCCGCGCCCGCCCACCGCCGCCCACACGACCATGGAGATCGAAAAGGCGAGATCCATGAAGCTCGGTGAGGCGAACTCGGCCGCGATCACGTAGAGCATGCCGGCAAACCCGGCGATGCCGGCCGAGACGGCAAAAAAGAAGACCTGATAGCCGGCAACATTGTAGCCCAGATAGCGGGCGCGGTTCGCGTCGTCGCGGATCGATTGCAGGATCAGCCCGGCGCGGGTCGAGACCAGCCAGCGCGTGGCCAGCAGCACGAGGGCCAGCGAGACCGCGACGATGTAATAGGTCTCGACCAGATAGGGGTCGAACTCGAACTCGCCGATCGTCAGCCAGCCCAGATCGGTGAGGCCGTTAAAGCCGTTGGTCACCGGCTGCGCGTCGATGATCAACAGCCGCACCAAGAGCACCATGGCCAGGGTGATGATCGCCACATAGACGCCCGAGACCCGCAGCCGGAAGATCGGCCAGGCCAGCGCCACGGCGATCAGCGTCGGCACCACCAGCGCCATGACAATGCCGAACCACTGCGCCTGAAAGGGCAGCCACAGGAATGACCCCTCATTGATGCAGCACAGCTCGGTCGGCGCGCCGGGCTCGGCGTTCCAGAGCATGAAGTCGGGCACCGGCCGGTCCGAGCCCTGCTGCAGGCTGGTATAGCTTTGCAGCTTGAGCGACATCGCGACCATATAGGCGCCCAGCCCGAAGAAGAGACCCTGGCCCAGGTTCAGAACGCCCGCATAGCCCCAGGAGAGTGCGATCGCCACGCCCAGCATGCCAAAGACTAGGAACTTCGCGATCCGGTTGAGCCAGAAGACATCGTCCATCCAAAGCGGCAAAAGCAGGATGAAGCCGATGAAGGCGGCATAGGCGAAGGATTCCGTGACGCCTCGGATGCTCATACCCGCCTCCTCACCGCGACCGGAAGGCAAAGAGGCCCTTGGGCCGCCACAGGATCAGCAGGATCACCACGCCAAAGACGACCGCGCGGGCCAGAATGTCATTGGTCAGCACCGCAACGATGCCGTTGATCTGGCCCAAAAGCCCCGAGGCCAGCAGCGTGCCGAAAAGGCTGCCCACCCCGCCCACGACCACGACGAGGAACCCGTCGACCACAACGGCCGCACCCATATCGGGCTGCACCGTCTTGAACCCGGCCAGAAGCACGCCGGCCACGCCCGCAAGGCCCGAGCCATAGGCAAAGGTCAGCGCCGAGACCCGCCGCACATCGATGCCGCAGGCCGCGGCCATCTGCGGGTCGCGCATGATCGCGCGCACCTGCCGCCCGATGCTGGTGCGGTACATCAGCCACCAGGTCAGCGCGGCCAGCAGCAGCGTGAGCACGATGATAAAGCTGCGATAGGGCTGCACGGTGAACCCGCCCAGATCGAAGGGCTGGGTGAGAAAGCCCGGCACAGCCATGTTCTGCAGCCCCGGGCCGAGCCCCTCGATATGAATGTCGAAAAAGGCGAGCCCGAACTCCAGCCGGATCGCCTGTTGCAGAAGGATGGCAACGCCCCAGGTCGCCAAGAGCGTGTCGATGATCCGACCGTAAAGGCGCCGAATCACCACGCGTTCGATCAGCAGACCCACCAGCCCGGATGTCGCAAAGGCCAGCGGCAGGGCAAAAAAGAGGTTCAGGTTCAGATAGATCCCGGCCAGAACCGCCGCATAGGCCCCGATCATCACCAGCTCGCCATGGGCCATGTTGATCACACCCATCGCGCCATAGGTGATCGACAGCCCCAGCGCGATCAGCAGCAGGATCGAAGAGAGCGAGAGGCCGATGAAAAGGATCTCTGACAAGGGCGCTGTGTCCGATCTTGGAAAGTCAGACGCGCCCGGCCCGCCCGGAAGCGGGGGACCGGACGCGCCGGTGTCTCAGAGCTTGGAGGTGTCGAGCCCGGCCCCGGTGCAGAAGAGATTGTCGCTCGCCTCGCCATAGGCCACGTAGGGCAGCGGCTGCACCGGCTCGGCATACTCATCCACGATGGTGCCCTGCCCATCGGCACCCCATTGCGCGATGCGCGGGGTGAGATAGGTGTGCAGGTTCTCCGCATCGACGGTGACGGTGCCGTTGGGCGCCTCAAAGACCTGGCCCTTCACACCCTCGCGAATGCCGTCCGGCGTCGGATCGCCCGATTTCTCCAGCGCCTGCTTCCACAGGAAGACCTGGAAATAGCTCGATTCCAGCGCGTGATGCGTGACCGCCGCGGCATCGTTCACATAAGAGCGATAGCGCTCGATAAAGGCGCCGTTGATGTCGGTGTCGATCGCCTGGAAATACGGAAAGGAGGTGAAGCTGCCGGCGGCAAACTCCGCACCCATCGCCGCGATCTCGATCTCCGAGGTCACCGTGGCGCAGATCGGCAGGGTGTCATGCGTCAGGCCCTGGTTCTTGAACTCGCGATAAAAGGCAACGACCGAGCTGCCCACCACGTTGGAGAGCACCACATCCGCACCGGAATCCTTGATCTTGGAGACCATCGCACCCCATTCGGAATGCCCCAGCTCCAGATACTCATCCGCGACCCATTCCGCACCGCCCTGCTCGATGAGGATCTTGCAGACCTTGGCCATCTCGCGCGGGTAGATGTAGTTCGAGCCCACGATGAAGAATTTCTTCTTGCCCAGGTTCTCGATGATCCAGGGGATGAAGTTCGAGAGCTGCTGGTTGGGAACGGCGCCGGTATAGACGACGTTTTTCGAGCACTCGAAGCCCTCATAGTAGGTCGGGTAGAAATAGAGGTTCCGGCGCTTTTCAAAGACCGGCAGCACCGCCTTGCGGCTGGCCGAGGTGTAGGAGCCAAACACGGTTGGCACCCGGTCGCGGATCACCAGCTTGGAGGCTTTCTCGTTATAGGTCTTGGGGTCCGAAGCGCCGTCTTCCAGGATCGGCTTGATCATCATGCCGTTCACGCCGCCCGCGGCGTTGATCTCGTCGATCGCCATCATCGTGGCATCGGCGAGCGATTTCTCGATGATCGACAGCCCGCCGGTCAGCGAGAAGAGAACGCCCACCTCGATCTCGTCGGCGGCTTGGGCTGACCCGGCATAGAGCGACGGGCCAAGGGCGGCAGCGGCGCCAAGCGCACTCGTCTGGCCCAGGAACTTGCGGCGGTTTAAGGTCATCGTCTTCTCCGTGTCGGGTGGTTCGGCCCAGGTTGTCCGGGCTCGTTCTGACGGCCCCGTGTCGGTGCGCGTCGAAGAGGTTTGGATCGGTCATGCCGCGTCGGGCCGCTCAACGTTGCGGTGGCTATATGCCCGATGCGGCGGCAACCATGCGCGGCACGTCACCCAGCCATGCGCCCATGCGGTCGCCCGCGCGCAGCACATCGGATGAGGAAGGGACCGCCGGGACAGGGCGACATTGCCCCCCGTGGCGAGGTGTCACGTGTTACACCAACCCGCCCTGCGGGTCGGTTGGCCGGCCAGGAACACCTGGCCAAAAACGACAAAGCCCGCGCGGATCCTGCGATCCGTCAGCGGGCTTTCCTTGCCTTCGCACGGGGCATCCTTGACCCGCGCATCTTCAATTATGGCTCATCGGGACGCGAAAGCAAGAGATCATTTGCATTGATGATTGCGACCGCCATCTCATCGACCGAAATGCGCTTGGACATCGCCTGGGACCGGATCGTCTTATAGGCGATTTGTTCGGTTACGCCTTGCGTTTCCATGATGATGGATTTGGCCTTGGCAATGCGTTTCTGGCCGGACAATCGCGCCTCGACCTTGGCGACCTTCTCCAACAGCGCCTGCTGCTCCAGCCAGGCATTGCGCGCCACGGCCAGATTGGTCAGCAAGCCGAAGGGGCGCACCGGCTTGGAGATCACGGCCACCGCCTCGATGTCGAGCACAAGCTGCAGCATCGCAGGGTTTTCATAATCGACCAGCGCGATCACGGCCGGCGCCGGGCCCTCGCCACGGCGCAGAACCCGTTGCAGCGCCCGCTGATGGTCGCGCGAAATGCCTGCAAAAACCACATCGACATGCGGCGGCAGGTTCTTGGGCGGCGGCCAGACCGCCTCGGTCCGACAGCCGATGCGGCGCAACTGATCGTGCAAAAGCGACCCGTCCTTGTCGGCCGGATGCAGCACCATGACGAACAGCTCGCGAAGATCTTTCAGAACGACACGCGGCATATCACCGTCTCCGAAACGACCCGCCGATCAGAGTGCAGCCGCCTCGCCGCCCCAATCCTCTCGCTCCGGCTCGACCATATAGGGGTCGGGGCGCACCGGCGCGCGGGCCTCGCGGATGATCTCAAACCCGCCCTGCGCGCCGACCCGCGCCAGGCGCGGCCAAAGATAGGTGTGGCTGGTGCGCGCATCGACCCGCACCGTGCCTTGCGGGGCGTCGAATGAGAAGGTCGGCAATGCCGCGAGGATCGCCTTTGGATCGTCGGTTTCCGCCCGCCGGGCGGCCTCGGTACAAGCCGAGATTGGCGCCTCGGGGCCATAGAGTTCGCGGTAGCGCC
>JBCBKN010000009.1:0-26401 GCA_038521775.1 Pseudomonadota bacterium
GACCAGTTCTAGGCTCTGGTCGCTCAGCTTAAGAAAACCACGCTCTTCATCACCCATGATCTTGATGAGGCGATCCGCATCGGCCTCAGCATCACGATCTCTTCGGGCGTGCCGATCTGCACGATCACCCCATCCTTCATGATCGCGATGCGGTGGCCGATGCGGATCGCCTCATCAAGATCATGGGTGATGAAGAGCGTGGTTTTCTTAAGCTGCGCGACCAGCGCCTTGAACTGGTCCTGTAGCTGGAGCCGGATCAGCGGGTCAAGCGCCGAAAACGGCTCGTCCATCAGCAGGATCGCGGGATCCGAGGCCAGCGCGCGCGCGATGCCCACACGCTGCTGCATGCCGCCCGACAGCTCCTTGGGCAGGCGGTCTTTGTAGCCGGCCAGGTCGACGAGCTCCAAGGAATGGTCCGACACCGCCCAGCGGCGCGATTTCGCCACGCCCCGGATCTCCAGCGGATAGGCCACATTGTCGCGCACCGAGCGGTGCGGCATCAGCGCCATATGCTGGAAAACCATGCCGATCTGCTGAGCGCGCACCTGGCGCAGCTCGCGATCCGACATCGCCCCGACATCCTTGCCGAGGATCTCGATCACGCCGGCGGTCGGCTCGATCAGCCGGTTGACATGGCGCACCAGGGTGGATTTGCCGGAGCCCGACAGCCCCATGATGCAGAAGATCTCGCCGCTTGGCACCTCGAAGGAGGCGTCCTGCACCCCCACCACGCAGCCATAGCGCTCGAGCACCTCGGGCTTTGTCAGCCCCTCGGACTTGATTGCCGTTATAGCCTCGGCGCTTTTGTCACCGAAAATCTTCCAAACGCCGTCAAGCCTAACGACAGCCTCGCTCATGCTGGATCTCCGGCGGAAATGAGTAAAGGGCCGCCGAGCGAACTCGGCGGCCGCGGGTCAGTGGATTACTGGCTCATCCAGCCCAGAACCCGATCCTCATTCTCCGCAACCCACTCCTTGGCATAGGCAACGGGGTCTTTCTTGTCGATCACCAGCGCATAGGTCATGGCGCTGACCTCATCGGTGGTCAGGTCCATATTCTTGAAAAGGCTCGCCACCTCCGGATAGCTGTCGTCGATCTCAGCCGCGTAATGCAGGTGCAGATAGGCGGTGTCCCAGGCCATGGCGGCCGAGGATTTCTCAAGCCAGGCCGGATCGTCGGTGGGCTGGATCACGTTCCACTCAGCCGCGTTATACTCCGGCTCCTCAAGCACCTGCAGATCGTGCAGCACGAACACGTAATGGGGGGTGTAGCAGAACCCGACCCAGGGCTCGCCGGCCTTGATGGCATTGTCGAGATTGGCATAGGCCAGCGTCTCGTCAAACTCGGTCAGCTCGACGGTCTGATCGTAGCCGTAGGATTTCGCGCGCACCTTTTCGACATTGGTCGAGGCCCAGCCGGGAGCGCCGATCCACACCTCGCCCACACCATTGTCATCGGTGTCGAAAAGGGCTGCGATGTCGGGATCGGTCAGATCGGTGATCGAGCGGATGTCATGGGCATCGGCGGTCGCCTTGTCCACGCACATGCCCTGGAATGCCGGCACCCCGTTGGGGTTCTGCACCACGGTGCCCTTGTCCTTGACATAGGTGTCGTGAAGGTTCTGCTGGTTGGGCAGCCAGACCTCTGGATGCGCATGCATCGAGCCCTTGTCCATCGCCTCGAACACGATCGGGTTGGTGCCGTTCTGCAGCTCGACCTCAAGGCCCAGATTGTCTTCGATGGCAACCTTTAGGATGTTGGCGGTCGCCGCCACCGAGGGCCAGTTCGGCACCCCGATCACGATCTCGGCCGCCAGGGTCGGTGTGGCGGCCATCATGGCCGCTGATGTCAGTAGCGCAAGTCTCTTCATCTTCCTTCTCCTTGTTGGGCCGGAACGGTTCAGACCGCCCCGATGTTTTGGTTGCGTTTTTTTGTCTATACAGTGCTAGCCGAACGCCTGGGTAAGGTCCATCACATGCCGGACCCAAATTTCGGGGGCAGCGCGGCAAGCACGATCTCGCCGATCAGATCGCATTCGGCATCGCTGAGCTCCAAGGGCAGCCGGATGTCGCAGAGGCTGGCAAGGATCCGTGCTGCGCGCGGCGGGGTACGGGCACCATCGAAAAACCGCCAATGGTCGGGGCGGCTGGTAAACCCGACCGGTTCCTCCGCGCCGAACCATTTGAGTGCGACGCCGCGCGCCTTTGCGCGCTCGACCGTGGCGATGATCTCATCGGGCGCCAGCCCCTGACACAGAAACTGGATCGAGGTCGGGGCCAGGCGGGCCTTGCTGGTCAGCGCCGGCACGCGGATCGCCTGGGCGCGGGCAAGATGCGACGCGACGCGGTCATGGATTGCGCGCCAGCGGTCGACCCGCGCCTCGAGCTCGGCAAGCTGGGGCCGCAGGATCGCGGCCGTCAAGCCATTCATCCGCATCGAGAAATTGGGTGTCGTCATCCGCCAGCGCTGAAAACAGGCCTCGTCCGGCCGCGCGCGATGCTGGGCATAGAGCATGTAGGAGCCCGACATCAGGATCATCTGCGCGGCAAGGTCCGCATCGTCGGTGACGATCAGCCCACCCTCGCCACCATTAAGATGCTTGTAGCTTTGCGCGCTGAAACAGCCGATGGCACCAAAGCGCCCCGTCAGCCGTCCGTTCCAGCGTGCCCCGGGCGTGTGCGCGCAATCCTCGATCAGCGTCACACCCTCGGCCGCACAAATTGCGGCCACCGCCTCCAGGTCGCCCACATGCCCGCGCATATGGCTCAGCATCAGATGCCGCGCGCCGCTGCTGCGGATCTTGCGGCGCAGGTCGTCCAGATCGATCACCAGATCTTCGGTGATATCGACCAGAACCGGCACGCCGCCCGCATGCGCGATGGCACCTGCGACAGGTGCCAGTGTGAAGGCGTTGACCAGAACAGGTTCGCCCGCCGCGACCCCGGCCGCCCGCAGCGCCAGAAAAAGCGCACAGCCGCAGGAATTGACCGCAACGCAGTAGCGCGCGCCGGTATAGGCGGCGAATTCAACCTCAAGGCTTGCGGCCTCCGCCTCGCCGCCCTCGGCCTGGGCATAGCGAAAGAGCGCCCCGCGTTCCATCACGCGCATTGCTGCTTGTCGCGCTGTGGCGGGGATCGGTGGCGGCGCGGCCAGATTGCCCGTGAATCCTGCGCCGTCGGTCGCCGCAGGCCCTGCCGCCTGCATGTCGATCACTGGCTGTTGAGGAGCCGAAGGCATGCGCGCCTGCCTGTTTTGCGGCGCACCATCACGCCTGCTGAAGTTGAGACGAAGTTCGGCCGAACTGTCAACCGAGCTCGGGGGTTTTCGGAAAAACCGGATCGCCGGTTCGCCGCGGCGACGGACCGACCCGCTCGCCGATCAGCGCGATCATTTCAAACATCACCGCCGCCGCGACCCGCGCCGTGATCATATTGCTGTGATCGCGCGTCGGCATCAGGCACACGACATCGCCGCCGATGATGTTCATGCCCCGCACGGCATGCAGCAGCGCCAGCGCCTCATCGACCTGAAAGCCCTGCTCGCCGGGCTCAAGATTGGCAACGCCCGGCGCGACGGTCGGGTCGAGACTGTCGAGATCGAAGGTGATGTAGACCGGCCGACCCGCCAGCGTCTCGCGGATCTGCGCGATCGCGGCCTCCGGGCCCATTCCGCGATATTCCTTCATCGTGATGACCGAATAGCCGTACTCGTAAGAGGGCTGCAGCCAGTCGAGCGTGCGCGGATTGCCCCGGATCCCGATCTGGACGCTCGCGCCAGGGTCGATATGGCCCTGATCGGCCAGATAGGCCCCCCAATGCGCCGCCGATTTCCGCGCGCCCAGAAAATGCGGCACCTTGGTGAAGACATCCGTATGCGCATCGATATGCAGCAAGGCGACCTTTTCCCCCTTCGAGAGGTTGCCGCCGCCAAGCGCCTGCAGAATGCCCCCCGTGATGGAATGGTCGCCGCCGATTGAAACCGGTCGCGCCGCGGCCGCATCGATGGCGCGGTAAAACTCGGTGATGCGCGCGATAGAGGCCTCGTTGTCATTGGCCTCGGGCAAGGGCACGTCGTTCAGATCGGCAATCCGGCAGCTTTGCCACGGGTCGAGCCCCATGCCCAGATGCACCCGGCGCGCCACCGCCGAGACATGGCGCACCGCGCGCGGGCCCAGATGCTGGTCGCGCTCGGTCGTGCCATTGCCCGTCGAATGCGGAACGCCCACCAGCGCGATATCGCAATCCGCAGGATCCCGGGCGATCGGGCAGCGAAAGAGGGTGGGAATGCCCCACCAGTAAAGGTTCTCCATCATCCGCGACTGACCGAGATCGGGGTCGACTTCATCGCTCATCTTGGGGGCGCCTTTTGCTGGAAGCTGCGCGGCAGACTAGCGGGCCGGGCCGCGGCTGGCACGGCAAAACGCCCCTCCCACCGAGGCGCATCGCGGCGCCAGTGAGAGACAGATCACACTTGCCCCGCCTGCCGCCGCGATTGCCCGGCCGGCCGTGACGCTCAGCACTGCCGCGCCGCGCCAGCCGCACAATTGTTGGCCCAGCGAGATGATCGGATCGGATCGGCGACCCCCCCTCCCCCCGCCGCTGCCGATCGAACAACGGATGAGAGCCATGACCACGATCTCCCAGACAGGCTGCCCCTTTGCCGGCCCCACCCCGGCGCCGTCCCGCTTGACCGGAGCGCGCGCGCCTGCGCCCGGGCTGCAGGTGATCTGGCCGTCCGAACACAGGCAGCCGGCTTCCGCGCGCAGCATCGCCAGCGCCGCGTCTGAGGGCTACACACCGCCCAAGATGCCGCGCGGGCCGGCAGAGGCGGGCCATCTCGACTATATCCGGATCCTGCTTGAGAATCCGGTGGCGGCGATCTCGTCCAAGGCCTATCGCGACCCGGTGGTGATCGCAAAAAGCTACCGGCGCACCTATGCCACGGTCTGCGATCCGCAGATCCTCGAGGAGATCCTGGTCAAGCGCGCCGCGGCTTTTCCCAAAACCTCGGCCGAGCTTCGGGTGCTGGGCTCGGCCTTTGGCGACGGGCTGCTGACCGCGCGCGAGGCGACATGGCGCCAAAAGCGCAAGATGGCCGCGCCGTCCTTCTCGCCGGCCGCGATTGCCAAGCTTGTGCCGAGCATGACCGCCCCGTTCACCGAGATCGCCCGCATCTGGGCGGCCGAGGCGCACCGGGGTGGAGACAGCGCGCCGGATGTGAGCAGCGCGATGCGCGGCGCCACGCTTGACGTGATCGGGCGGCTTTTGTTTGCCGACCCTGCCGAAATCGACATGGAGGCGATCGCCGAGGGCGTGGATGATTACCTCGCCCCGATCGGGTGGATTTCAAGCTACATCTTTGCCGGTCTGCCGGACTGGATGCCCTATCCGGGCTGCCGCAAACGCCGCCGCGCCAAGGAGGCCATGCGCCGCGAGGTGCTGCGCCTGGTTCAGCGCCGCCGCCGCGCCGGGCCGAACGGGCAGGACATGCTGGGGCGGCTGCTCTCGGTCCGCGGCGAGAATGGCGAGCGGTTCGAGGATGAAGACCTCGTCGACATGGTGCTGACACTGGTGGCGACCGGGCATGAAACCTCGGCCCACACCCTGACCTTCGCGCTTTATTGCCTGGCCGCTCAGCCCGCGCTGCAGGAAGCGCTTGCCGCCGAGGTTTGCCAGACCGCCGGCACCGGGCCCATCGATGCGGTGCCGGTCAAGTCCCTGCCCCGGGTCGAGGCCTTCATCAAAGAGACCCTGCGGCTTTTTCCCGTGGTCCCGATGCTGGCGCGGCGCACCACCCAACCCGAGCGCCTCGGCGGGCACGCGCTGCCGTCCGGCACATCGGTGCTGATCCCGATCTATGCGATCCACCGGCATGAGCGGCTGTGGGACCGCCCCGATCAGTTCGACATCACCCGGTTCCTCGACGGCGCCACCCATCCGCGAACGCAGTTCATGCCGTTTGGCGCCGGGCCGCGGGTGTGTGTCGGCGCGTCCTTTGCCATGACCGAGATGGTGCTGGGCCTGGCCGAGATCTTGCGCAGCCTGCAGATCGCACCCGGCGCGCAGCCCTGCGATCCGATCCACCGCGTGACCCTGCGCCCGCAAAAACACCTGCACCTTAGGGTGACGGCGCGTCATCAGGCATAGCTGGCAGGGAGAGCGCGAGGCGTGCGGATCGCAGCGCCGAACAGGTCCCAAGCCGGGATGCGATTTGGCCCGAGGGCGGCCTAGCCCATCTTGGCCCAGGCCTCGGCCTGCGTGGCGGCTCTCGCAAATGCTGCGAAATCGCAGGGCGGAGGGCACAGGGCGCGGCTGACGCCGTGGGCACGATCGGCATTGCGCCCGTCCAGGGTCTTGCGCGCGATCTGGGTGAGGATGCCGGGGTTTTGGCGGGACGCGCCAAACGCGGCGCACTTGGCCCGGACGCTCAGGCGGTTTTCGTGGCGCGCCGAAACTGGGCCGGGCGGAGACCGCGCCAGCGTTTTGAACGCTCGCGCGAAGGTGCTCTGTTTGGCTTAGCCGCAATTTTGGCCAGGGAGTAGCTGGGTCGCACCCGCATCTGCTCGGCAAGATCGCGGCGCGCCCGTTCGACCAGGCCCTGGCACCAAAGCCGCGCCGCGCCCAGGCGTTAATCCAGCTTCCGCCCGCTCGCGCCAAGGCGTTGCCGCAATCGCGGAGACCCCCACGTGCCTGCGCGAGCTGATGGCGCATGCGCGGCACCGGCTCGGCCTCGTCGGTCAGAGCGGCGAGTTCACGCTACTTATGCGCATCGAGGAATTCGGCATTCCGCGCAACGCCCAACCTTTTTGGCGCGACTAAAGGCGTTTCTGACAAGGCGACTGCATCACGTTCGGCCGGAAACTTTGCGAGGTGGCCGAAGAACGTCTCCTACGCAGCCAGCGAGCGCGGCGCCGCGTGCCGAAAATCGACCGCGTCCCATCCGCTACCTCGGAATGGGTCGACAGGCTGGTCAGCACCTGAACCCAACGCTCGGCCCAGCGTAATGCCCCCGGAGGATCGGGCGCGGATTTGAAAGCGTGGCCGAATTCCGCCAAGCGCGCGACCGTTGGGCCCCGGCAAAAACCACAACCCGGAGATGTCGCCCGGCTCTGTCGATCAGGCGGCGTTGCCGGTTTCCGTCGCGCGGCTGTGCCTGGCATCGCTTTCTGCATTCGCGCGCGTCACGGTGAAGCGTGTGACCTTGGCAATCAAATGATCTGCTTCTGCCAGCAGGGTCTGCGCCGCGTGGGCACTTTGGCCGGCTGCTTCCGAGTTTTGCTGTGTCAGCGTGTCAAGATGCGAGATGGTTTGAGAGATCTCTTTCGCGCCATGGGCTTGTTCGGTGCTGCTGCCCGCAATCTTGGAGATCACATCTCCCAAGCGGTCGATCGATTCATGCACCTGGCCGATGGCAGAGCGGGTTCGATCCACCAAGGCCACGCCTTCTGCGACATTCTGCGAGCTCTCTGAGATAAGGGTTCGGATCTCGGCGGCGGCCTCGCCTGAGCGCTGGGCGAGGGTCCGCACCTCGCTGGAAACCACCGCAAAGCCTTTGCCAGCCTCCCCGGCCCGCGCCGCCTCGACGGCCGCATTCAGCGCCAACAGATTGGTTTGAAACGCGATCCCATCGATCACGCTGATGATTTCCACAATCTTGGATGAGCTGTTCTGGATCCGGCTCATCGCCGATTGGGTTTCGCCCAGCACATTGTTTCCCGCCTGTGCACGGGTCACCGCCTCTTTAACCAGCTCCGTGGCCGTGCCCGAACGCGCCGCCGTTTCGCCAATGCCGATGGAGATACGCTCCATCGTCGCATTCACCTGTTCCAACGTGGTGGCCTGATCCTCAGCCTGCCGGGCCAGGGACCCTGCGCTGGCTGCAATCGGTTGCGAGGTGCCTTGCACCTGATGTGCAGATGCCGTGATCACAGTGACGATGTCGATGAGCTCGCGAAGATTTTCGTTAACCCGCAGCCGCGCGCGTTCAAAGCCACCCTGGAACTCGGTTGCCATGCTCTGCGTCAAATCACCCTCGGCCATCGAGGACATTGTGCGCACCAGCGCATCCATAAAACTCTCAATGCCATCCATCTGGCGGTTGAGGCCCCGGGCGACAAGCGAGGAAAATCCAAGATCGTCCATCAGTGACACGCGGTCGGTGAACTCGCCGATCTCCACCGATTTCAGCACCCGCATGATGTCCTTTTCCAGCGAGCGCACATCCGTCACATCCTCGATCTGTAGGCTGGCCCCAATCGTTGCGCCCGACCGGTCAACAACCGGGCTGCGCTGAACCTCGAAAATCGCATCGCCGAAATCCAACTCAATGGCGTCGTTTCCGCGCTGTTTAACAACGGTTTTTCCAGATTCGACCGCCGCATCCACCGCGGCAAGCAGCGGGGTTGCCATGCGCGCGCCATCTGCCCGTGTCGGGGCAAACCGGTCAAACACCGCGCGGTGACGGTCGGCCACCCTGGAAAACGCCGCGTTCTCGAACCGGCTGATGTTCTGGCCATCGAGAACCAGAAAGGGCGCATCGGCATTCGACATGGCCGCCTTGACGCGGGCGCTGTCCGCGCCCTGGCCCGAGATCGAGCTGAGCGACCGCGCAATCTCGCCGATGGCATCGCGGCGGTCATGCGCCGGCACGTCGATGCCCTCCTCGGCGCGCTCGATCTGCACAATCGCATCGCGCAGGCCCAGCAGGCTGCGCACCATTCGCCGTGCATAGCGCGCGCCAAATAGGCCAATGGCGAGGATCACAAGCAAAACCCCGACGGCAAGGCTGACAGCGCGGTTCAGGCTGGACGCGGCGGATGCGTTGGCCTGGTCGAGGATCAGGGCCGCAAAGCGACGCTCCAAGGTCAAAAGCTCGCCCAGATAAGCGGTCGACGCGGCGAACCATTCGGGGCCTGTCACACCCTTCACATCCGCGGTCTCCACGCTCTCAGCAGCAATCGCGCGCAGGTCCGCAAGCCTTTGGGCAGCCGGGCTTTTCAACGCCGCTTCAAGCAATTGCCGCTCCTGCGGTGTGCCAATGGCGCGCATGCGGTCAAAAAGCTGGAACTGGCGCTGCTGCAGCCCGCGATACCAATCGAACACTTCGGCCGTGAAACGCTCCTGCCCAAAGCCCACCGAGCCCGCCGCCCGCTCAACCCCGGCAAACTCCTTGGCCATTAAGACCGAATTGTAGAGGACGTTCAGCCGCGCCAGCGGGTCGATCTCATTGGCAACCAACGGGTCGTTCGAAATGCTCAGCAAATCGCGGATCATGCCGGTGTAGTAGCCAGCAAGCTCGGGCACCGTGATCGATTGCGAATCGATCCGCTGTCGCATCGCCATGATCTCCGCAAAACCGGCCTTCAGCCGCGCGGCCCGGTCGGTCGCGGCACGGTTCACCTCCGGCACGTTCGAGGCATGAACAACAATGACAAGCTCGGCCACTTGGGCCATCATCGCATCGGTCAATTGCCGCTGTTTCTGCAGCTCGGACGTAAATTGCGAGCCGGCCGAGCCGACAAAGCCCGCCGACATCCCCCGCTCCTTTTGCAATTCATGCGCAAGCTTGCTGGCCTCGATCGACAGCGATGTCAGCATGGCGAGCCGCTCAGCCCGGTTTCGGTCTGAAACGGCGTCCCACACCAGCACTGCCGCGAGCAGTGCCAACCCCAGAACGGGCAGAAGAATCGACAGGTAGATGGGCGCCGAGGCGCGTTGGTCCGATCGTTCCTGTGCCATTGATGGCCTCACCACACTTTCTGTTGCGGGAATTGAGCCAGCAATGACAGGAAACCATTTCCGCTTTCTTGCCGCGCATCCAGTTGATCCCGGCGCGCAGAGCGTTGCGGTCAGATCACCCCGCGGCGCACTGCAATGATCGCGGCGTGATGCCGGTTCGCGGCGCCCAATTTGCGGATCGTGTTCTTGAGGTGAAAATTCACCGTCGCGGGCGAAATCGATGTCAAGTGAGCGATTTGTTCGGTGGTCTTGCCATCCGCCGTCCAGCGCAGGCATTCAATTTCACGGGTCGACAGGCCGAGATCGTCCTCGGCGGGATCGGGCGCGCCCCGCCGCGCCATCAGATCATGCATCTGCAATGCGCGCAGGTAGAGCGAGCCCCCCGCGCCCAGCACCGCGCCGTCGATATCGGCCCGGCGCGCTGTGACAATCGAGAACACGCCGAGATCGCCGCGATGCCCTGCGATCGGGATCGAATAGCCCGCGGTGATGTCGAACTGGCGCGCCTCGTGAAAGACAATGCGCTGGTCCTTTCGAAACCGGCTGAGAAACGACCCCTCGCCCCAGAAAAACGGCAGGCGCGACGCGCGGGTGGTCACGGCCACCGGATCGTAGAACCGATAATGCTTTCGCTGATAGCGGGCCTGCCATTCGGCCGGGTAATTGGTGATCAGATTGCCGTCATCGCCGGTTTCCTCGCCCCGCCCGCCCTTCATCAACAAGTAGGAGAAGTAATGGGCGCCCAGGCTGCGCGCATAGCTTGCAAGATCGTCGCGCACCCGGCCAAGATCTGCTCCGGCGCTGATCGGGTTCTCGACAACATCGCGGAGCGTCTCCCGCATGCGCCCCTCCCTCGCGTCCAGCGAAACTACCTGATGTGATAGGTTACAGCCCCAACCAAGCCTGCGCAAACTGATCCGAATGCACTCAATCAGGGGAGTTGGACATGAAGCTTGCTCGCATGCTCACGGTCTGTGCAACTGCGTGTTTTGCGGCCATGCCAGCCGCTGCGGAGGTTGTGAAGATCGGTCTTCTTGCGCCTGTCACGGGGCCCTCGGCCGCGGATGGGCAGGATTTTGTCGACGGGCTGGCCTGGGCCATCGAAGAGGCCAACGACAAGGGCGGCATCGCCGGCTACACCTTCGAAATGGTCGTGGCCGACGTAAAGGACCACTCGGCCGCCAATGTCTCCAGCGCGGTCGAGCGGCTTTTGGGCACCGACGGGGTGGAGGTCATCCTGACCGGTTATGCCAGCCTGTCGATGTTTGAGGTCGACATGATGGCCGAGGCCGGCATGCCCTATATCGCCGCTGGCCCCTCGCCCTCCTTTGCCGCGATCACCACCCAGGCGATCGAGGAGTATTGGTGCTGCTGGTCCTTCACCGCCTCCTTCAAAGGCTATGAGACCGATGTGCGCCCGGCCATCGAGGCGCTGGCCGCCCGCGGCGAGTTCACCCTGCGCGACAAGACCGTGGCGATCGTTTCCTCCGATAACGCCTATTCCAAGACCATCTCGGAAGGCATGAAGGTCTCCTTTGAGGAAGGCGGCTGGACGGTCGTGGTCGATGAGCTGGTGCCCTTCGGCGAGGTTGGCGACTGGCGCGCGATCTTGGCCAAGGTGCGCGAGACCAACCCCGATCTGGTGATCAACACCGACTATCTGCCGGGCAATTCCGCGCTCTTTCTCAACCAGTTCCTGGAAGCCCCGACCGAGAGCCTGGTCTTCTTGCAATACGCCCCCTCGGTGCCGGAATTCGTCAAGCTCACGGGCGAGAACTCCAACGGCGTGCTCTACAACCTCATCAACGCGCCGCTCAACAGCGATGGCTGGCCGCGCGGGCAGATGCTGACTGCAGCCTTTGAGGAGAAATATGGCCGCGAGCCGGGCCCCTATGGCACCGGGCTTTACGAGATGGGCTGGATCTATTTCGAGGCGCTGGCCAAGGCGGGCGACCCGACGGACCGCGAGGCGGTGGCCGCGGCCATTGGCGAGACCAAGAAGCCCACCGCCGCGGGCAATCTGGAGTTCGACCCCACGACCCATGTTGCCATCGCCTCGAACGACCATATCCCGGTGTCGTTCTGGCAGATCCAGACCGATGGCGCTCGGGTGCTGTTTGAGCCCAATGTCTATGCCAATGGCAGCTTTCAGCTGCCGCCCTGGTTGCAGTAACGCGGCCGTAAGGGCTGGGCGTCCCCGCGCGGGGCGCCCTTATCGCATGACCGACCCCATCCTCGTCATCTCCGATCTTTCCAAGGCCTTCGGCGCCCTGCGCGCTGTGGATGGGGTCAGCTTCGAGCTGCGCCGCGGCGAGATCCTGGGCATTGCCGGGCCAAACGGGTCGGGCAAAAGCACGCTTTTCAACGCCATGACCCGCATTCCCTTTTCGGCCGATGCGGGCGAGGTTCTGCTGGAGGGCCAGCCGATCCAGGGTCTTGCCCCGCACAGGATCGTGCGGCGCGGCGTGGTGCGAACCTTTCAGCGCGAAAGCGTGTTTCCCACCCTCAGCGCCATCGACAATGTGCTGATGGCCATCGAGAACAGCACCCGCCGGGCGGGGTTTGAGCGCGACGTGGCCATGGCCGAACACGCGCTCGATCTGGCCGGCTTTCCGGCCACGCTGCACAATTGGCGCGCCGGCGATCTGCCGATCTTTCTGCGCAAGCTGGTGATGATCGGGGCTGCCATGGCGATGGATCCCAAGGTGTTGTTGCTTGATGAGCCGGCCTCCAGCCTCACGCCCGAGGAGATCGACCGGGTGCGCCTGCTGATCCTCAAACTGCGCGACCATGGCGTCTCGATCCTGCTCATCGAACATGTACTGCCGCTGCTCTCGGGCGTGTCGGACCGGCTGATGGTCATGGATCAGGGTCAAGTGATCGCCATGGGCGCGCCCGAGGCGGTGATCCGCGACCCGCGCGTGGTCGAGGCCTATCTGGGGGCGGCGGTATGACCGCGCTTCTGGAACTCCGCGGGCTTTGCGGCGGCTATGACCCGATCCAGATCTTTCAGGATGTCGACCTTATCATCCCGCCCGACGGCGCGATCGGCCTTTTCGGCCCCAATGGCCATGGCAAGACCACCCTGATGAAGACGGTGAGCGGGGTGCTCGAGCCCTGGCGCGGCGATGTGATCTTTGAGGGCCGCCGGCTCAACCGCAAGGCCCAGCGTGGCTCGCGGCGCTGGCGCAACTTCAACTATGACGCGATCCTGCCGCGCCGGATGGACCCCAAGGCGGTGGCCCGCGCCGGCCTCATCCATGTCGCGCAGGGCAGCCTGATGTTCCCGGAGATGACGGTCGAGGAGACGCTCTCCATCGCGCCCATCGCCGCGACCGGCCGGGGCGATGCGACGGCGCGCCGGGCCGAGGTGGAGGGCCTCTTCCCCCGTCTCAGCGAGCGGCGGCATCACAAGGCGCGCTATCTGTCGGGGGGCGAGCGGCAGATGCTGTCGATTGCCGCGGGGTTGATGGCCGCGCCCAGGCTCCTGATCCTCGATGAGCCCACGCTGGGCCTCTCGCCGCGCCTGCGGAGCGAGCTGTGCGATGCCATCCGTCAGGTGCGCGCGGCCGGCACGCCGCTGATCCTGATCGACCAGGATGTGGGGTTCCTCAAGGAGCTCATCGACGAGCTTTACCTGTTCGACCATGGCCGGATCTCGCACCGCCTGCCGCATGGCGAAATCCCCAGCCATGAGCGGCTGATGACGATGCTGTTTGGCGAACCGGCATGAGCCTGGAGACGTTTCTTGTCGTGGCCTCCGGCGGGCTGGTGCTGGGTGCCATTTATGCGCTGATGGCCGCGGGGCTCGCCGTGGTCTGGACGACGCTGGGGATCTTCAACTTCGCCCATGGCGCCTTTATCGCGCTTGGCGCCTATATCGGCTGGCAATTGGCGCATCAGGATGCGTCGGGCCTGGGGCTGATTGCCGGCGCGCTCGGGGCCTTGGTCGCGATGTTTGCGGTGGGCGTGCTTTTCCATCTGGCCCTGGTGCGGCCCTTTGAGCGTCAGCCCAATATCGTGGCGGCCTCGGTCATCACCACCCTCGCCGGCGCGGCGATCGTGGAAAACGGCATCAGCCTGGTCTGGGGGCCGCGCTCCAAACAGATCCCCAAACTGGCCGAGGGCGAGGTGGCGCTGGGCCCCGTGGTGCTTTCCGGCGGCGATGTGGTGCTGCTGGTGGTGGTCGTGGCGATCCTGGGCGGGCTGGGCTGGTTTCTAGCCGCCACCCGCACCGGGCGCGCGATGCGCGCGGTGGCGCAAAACCGCGAGGCGGCCGAGCTGATGGGTCTCGATGTGCCCCGGCTCTATGCCGCAGCCTTCGGCCTCTCCGCGGCGATGGCGGGGCTCGCCGGGCTCTTCGTGGGCTCGATCCGCTTCATGACGCCCACCATGGGCACCGATCCGCTGCTGAAAGCGCTGATCGTGGTGATCCTGGGCGGGGTCGCGCGCTTCACCTCGCCGATTTATGCGGCCCTGATCGTGGGGATGGTCGAGGCGTTTTCGTCCTACAGCCTGGGGCTTTACTGGACGCCAGCGGTGCTGTTTGCCCTGATGATCATTGTGCTGGTTTTTCGCCCCTCGGGGCTTTTCACCAGCCATCAGCGGACGCTTTGATGCGCTACGACCCGCCCTTTCACCGCTCCAACGGGCTGCGCCCGGCACTGGCGGTGCTGGCGCTGCTGGCGCTCTTCCCGCTGATTTTCGAGGCGTCCTATCTGCGCCATATGATGATCCTGGCCATGGTCTTTGCCATTGTCGCGGCGAGCTGGGATTTCAGCTTCGGCTTTGGCGGGCTTTTCAACTTTGCCCATGTGGCGCTTTTTGCGGTGGGCATCTACAGCTACGCGATCCTGGCCAAAACGCTGGGGGTCAGCCCCTGGCTGGCGATCCTTGCCGCCGGGCCCATTGCGATGCTTTTTGCCGCGGCCGTCGCCCTGCCGGTGCTGCGGCTTGACGGGATCTATGTGATCCTGGTGACGCTTGCCTTCTCGCAGCTGCTCTTTCAGATCGTGATCAGCCAGTCGCAGATCACCGGCGGCACCTCGGGCATGGTCACCCTGCCGGCGCTCTCGGTCGATGGCTATCGCTTCACCAAGGATGGGCGGATCGGGTATTACTACACCGCACTTGTGCTGCTGGTCGCCGCGGCGGCGTTCCTGTGGCAGCTGACGCGCTCACGCTTTGGCCGGGCGGTGATCGCGATGCGCGACGCCAAGTACTACGCCATTTCGCGCGGCGCGCCCGAGGGCGGCACCCGGCTGCTCACCCTTGCGGCCTCCGCACTTTTCACCGGCATTGCGGGCGGGTTTTACGCCTCTTACGTGCGCGTCGCCTCGCCCGATATCTTCGGGCTTGGCCCGCTCACCCTGATCCTCTCGATCCTGCTGGTCGGCGGGGCCGGCACCATCTGGGGCCCGATCCTGGCGGCCTTCGCGCTCACCTTCCTTTCCGAGGCGATCACCGATCTGGGCTTCTGGCGCGAGATCCTCATGGCGCTGCTGATCATCGCGGTGATGGTGTTTTACCCCGGCGGGCTGTGGGCGCTGGTCCAGGAGCTGCGCGAGGCGGCCAGCGTGGCGTTGTCGGCCTGGCGGGTGCGGCGGCGGCGGGTTGCGGGCAAGGCGGCGCGCGCGGCGCGGATGGGCGCACCCGAACAGATGATATCCACCCGCCATGGCGCGGTGGCCGTCAGCGCCACGGGGCCGGAGGCGGCGCCGGCACTCCTGATGATCCATGGCAATTCGGCCTGCAAGGAGGCCTTCAGCCACCAATTCGCGGCCTTTGCCGAGCGCTTTCGGCTCATCGCCTTCGATCTGCCCGGCCATGGCGCCTCGGCCAATGCCGACCCCGAGGAGAGCTATAATGTGCCGGCCTATGCCGATGTGGCCGAGGATGTGCTGGCCGCGCTGGGTGCAAACCGCCCCACCGTGCTGGGCTGGTCGCTGGGCGGCTATGTGGCGCTGGAGCTGACCGCGCGCGATCCCGCCGCCTATGCGGGGCTGGCCATCACCGGCACCTCGCCCCTCAACATCGTGCCGGAGGATTTCGCCCGCGGCTATGATGCCTCCTCGCATGTGGTGCTGGCCGGCAAGCAGTTCTTCACGCCGCAGGAGCAGCGGCATTTCGCGGGCTCGGCCACCGCGCCGCTGTCGCCCGACAGCGCCTTCCTGCATGCCAATATCAACCGCACCGATGGGCGCACGCGGAGCTATGGCATCACCAAGCTTTCGGTCGTCGACTGGCCGCGCCAGATGCGGATGCTGCGCGAGGGCACGATCCCCTTTGCGGTGCTGAATGGTTCGGACGACCCGTTCCTCGACCATGGCTATATCGCGGGGCTTGCCTATGGCCGGATCTGGACCGGCGCGCCGCATGACATCCCACAGGGCGCCCATGCGCCCTTTTTCAACAGGCCCGAGGCCTTCAACGCGGCCTTTGCGGCCTTTCTCGACTGGGCACGCGCGCCGGCGCCGGCCGATCACTCCTCAGGATAGCCGGTCATCTCCAGATACCCGATGCCAGGATGGCTGCCGGTCACGGTGACCGGCCCCTCCCAATAGGGGATCGACACCCCCATCCAGGCATCGCGGTTGAGGGCGGTGACGGTCACATCGAGCGCCCGGTCGGGCAGCGCCACCTGCCACGCGACCGGCACATCGCGCCCGGCCACGCGGTGGGTCTCAAGCGGTCTGGCCCGAAACGCCCCGTCGGGAAAAGCGGTGAGCGTGCCGTCCGGCGCGATCCAGCTTGCCGCGCTGTAGCGGGTGCCATCGGTCTGGCGCAGCTGAAAGCCCATCAGCTTATGCCCATCGGCAAAGGAGAGCGAGAACCAGTCCCAGCCCGATTGCCGCTCGGACAAAGGCTGGGAGGACCATTCCCGGTCAAGCCAGGCCTCGCCGGTGACCTCAACCGGGCCGCCGGGCAGAGAGAGGGTGCCTTCGATGCGGAAAAAGGGCTGGGAGTAGTAATAGCTCGCCTGGCCCTCGACCGATTTCACCGAAAACCCGGCATCGCCGTGAAAGACCAGCGGGCCCTGGGCGGTCAACGCCATCTGATAGCCGAAATCGGGGCCCTGGGCGGTCATCCGCAGATGATCGAAATCGGGCCCCTCCAGCACCCATTCATCGATCCAGGCCCGGAAGGGCGTGGCCTCGACCCCGGCCTGGCCGATCCCGCCACGGGCAAAGCGCTCGGCCGCGAAATGCCGCTCGGGCGTGGTGACGGCGGCATGGGCAAACCAGATCTGGGGCGAGCGCCATCCCTCCTCCTCGCCCGGCGCGAGGGCTGTGCGAAAAAGCGTCCATTGCAGGCCGTAGGGCGTGCCGTCTGGCCCGCGCAGATTGGCGGTCAGGTACCACCATTCGATGCGAAAATCCGGATGCGCGGCATGATCGGCGGGAAAGCTGAAGGCATAGCCGGGCGCGGGCGTGGCAAACCCGTCGGCATCGGTGCCAAGGCCCGAAAAGCCCTGCCCTAGGGCGGCGAAGGGCCACAGCACCAGCACAAACAGGAGCCTAGCGTTCATTGGAAAACACCTTCAGCAAGGCGCCAAGCGGTGTGCGCGCCAGACGCCAGGCCGGCCATGCCGCCGCCAGCGCCGCCGCGGCGAGCGCATAGAGGCCAAGCAGCGCATAGTCATAAGGGAAGAGATAGATCGGCAATTGCCAGCCGAACGCCGCGACATTGACCACAGAGAGCAGCACCCAGCCGAGCGCAAGCCCCACCGGCAGGGCGCAGAGATAGACGATCAAGGCCAGGACGACCGCGCGCAAAAGCTCCAGGCCGCCCAGCTGCCGGCGGGTCAGGCCCAAGGCCCAGACCGGCGCCAGCTGCGGCACGCGCTGATCGGCCAGGGTCAGCAGGCTCATCAGGATCGCAAAGCCCGCCACGCCGAGCGTGAGGAGGTTGAGCGCATCGGTCACCAGGAAGGTCCGCTCAAAGACCCGCAGCGAGGCGGTCTTGACCACGGCCTGGTCGACCATCGCGTTTGCCGGCAGGCCAAGTGCTGCCGAGATCTCCGCGCGCAACGCAGCCGGCGAAGCGGTCCGCACCCCGAACTGGCGCGCGAACCGGTCGGGATGCAGGCGCTCGAACACCGCGTGGGAGAGCACGACCTGGCCCGTGGGGTTGCCGTAATCGCCCACCACCCCGGCAATGGGCAAGCTCAGCCCCTCGCCGAGCGCAACCACATCGCCCGGCCACAGATCAGCCCGCCGCGCGAGCTGTTCGTTGAGCAGAACGGCCGATCCGGCCTCCACACGGTCCCAGACATCTGCATCCGCGGCAACGAAAGTCCAATTGTCGCGATAGGTTGGGCCGACCCGCACGCCCATCAGCCGCGCGGGCAGACCGGCGATCTGGGCCGGTGCGCGACGCAGCGGCAGCACCTCCAGCCCGCGGCCGAGCAGGTATGTCTCAAGCGCCGCGCTCTCTTGGGCCGTCTCCACCCGCACAAACAGCTCAGGCGCCAGCCGCTGGTCGAGAAACGCCACAAAGGTCAGACGAAAGCTCGACACCATGGTTGCGACGCCCACATTGGCCGAAACCGCCAGTAGCAGCGCCATCAGCGCCAGGCTCAGCCCCGGAAGCTGCTGGCGCGTGTCGGCCCAGAACCAGCGCCAGACCGGCGTGCGGCGCCAGGGCTGGAGCATCCGGCTCACCCGCTCGGCAATCGGTGGCAACGCGAGCGCCGCGCCCAAATTCAAGCAGCCCAAAAGCACAAACCCGGTGAGCACGTCATCGGCCAGAAAGGCAAGCACCGCCGCGGCAGCCAGCAGCGCCAGCGCCGCACCGGCTTGCAGCCGCAGGCGCGCGGCATGCGCCGCCACCCAGGCGCGGGGACGGCCGCCGGCCAAAAGCGGCATCCGCGCCACGCGCCAGATCCGACCCGCCAGGGCCAGCGCCGTGCCAAAAAGCGCAAGACCGAACCCCGAGAGCCACCATTCGGCGCGCAATTGCAAACTGCCCGAGACCTGCGCGCCATAAAGCCCGCGCAAGGTGGCCGCCACATCGGGCAGCAGCGCCGCGGCAATCAGAAATCCCAACAGCACGCCAAGTGCCGCGCCAATGGCGGCCAGGGCCAGCATCTCGGCCGCAATCAGCGCGACCAGAAAGCGCAGCGGCGTGCCCAAGGCGCGCAGGGTGCGGATCATCCCGCGCCGCTGCTCAAAGGCAAGGCCGAGCGCGCTGTGCACGATGAAAAGCCCGACGCAGAAGCTCAGAAAGCCAAAGGCGGTCAGGTTGAGATGAAAGCTGTCGGTGAGCTGGGCGATGTCGGCAGACTGGCTGGAGGGCTGGACCAGCAATTCCGGCGCAATCTCCGCAAGCGCCGGCCGTGCGAGCGGTTGTTCGGGCAGCAGGATCAGCCGGGAGAGATCACCGCGCCCCAACAGTGCCTGGACCGCCCCGATATCGCCCACCGCAAGGCCTGGCGCGACATTCGGGTCCACGGTGATGTCGACCAGATCGCCCAGCCGTTGCGCGGTTTCGGCATCGGCAAAAAGACGGCCCGACGGCCCCAGCACAGCGCTTGCGGGTTCTTCGGCAATGCTCACCCCGCCCAGACCCGCCGGGGCGGTCACCGGATCGACGCCGACCAGGCGCACCCCGTTCAGCCGACCTTCAAGGATCGGCGAGACCAGCCAACCGGCCCGCCGAAGCGCCACATAGCGCGCCTGCGCGATCCGGTCACCGCTGCGCGGCAAGAGCTGGTCGTACTGCCCCTCGCCCAAGGTCGCCGCGGCGGCATCATAGCTCGCGCGCGCCTCGGCATTGATCGCCTGCACGCCGGACCAGAGCGCCGTGGCAAGGGCGAGGCCCGCGAGGAAGGCAAAAAGCTGCAGCGGGTTTCGCCGCCAATGCGACAGCAGCGCCCGCAGACAAGGGCCGATCATGCGCGGCCGGGTGCGATGTGGCGCACCGATCACCGCACCGGCCTCGGGCGTTGCCGTCATTCCAAAAGACCGCCGGTCAGACGCAAGCCCCGGTCCATGCGGGCCGCAACCTTGGCTGAATGCGTGACGACCATCAGCCCGGTCCCGTCCATCGCGACAAGCGCGAGCATCTCTTCAATGACATCCGCGGCGGTTGTCTCGTCCAGATTGCCCGTCGGCTCATCGGCCAGAAGCAGCTTCGGCCTTGCGGCCAGGGCACGGGCAATGGCCACCCGCTGCTGCTGGCCGCCCGACAGGGCCTCGGGATATTTGTGGAGCTGATCCTGCAACCCCAGCGCGGCCACCAGCCGTGCGATCCGAGCGGGGTCGTCACGGCCCGACAAGGCGGCGTGAAACCCGATATTGGCCGCGACCGTCAGCGAGGGGATGAGGTTGAACTGCTGAAACACCAGCGCAATCTGGGATCGGCGCAGGTCCGACCGTCCGCGATCGTCGAGCCCGGTCACCTCCTGACCCGCAACATGCACATGGCCGGAATCGGCCGCCTCCAGCCCGCCCGCAATGTGCAAAAGCGTGCTCTTGCCCGAGCCCGAATCGCCCGTCAGCGCCAATGTCTGCCCGGCATCGAGCGAAAAGCTCACGCCGCGCAGAACCGGGATCGCGCCGGATCCGTCGTGATAGGCCTTTTTCACATTCTCAAAGGCCAGCAGCATGCTGCTCCCATCTCCGGCATCTGCGCGGACCGTCCGCGCCCGCTGCCCCCCCCGGAGCCGCCCGCATGCGGCTGGGTTTGAGCGTCCACGGCAGAGGCCCTGATAAAGCGCGGCATCGGCTGAGGTCCACGCGACCTGGGCGCGCGCCTGGACCGCACGCACAATCTGCCCTGCCCGCATAGGACTCGCGCTTAGGTTGAATTTTCGTCGCCAAACATTCTCATACCGCCCAGATCAGCGCCAGTTGCGCGCAATCTTGAGATGATCGCAGGCGATTGCCGTCTGAATTGGCCTGCGACAGGGGATCCACCGAAAGTGACGCAAATCTGTCACCAAACTGCACTAACGACGCCCTCAAAGACGGGACGGAGGGGTCATGCTGAACGTAAACGATGTCAGCAAACGGTTTGGCGATGTTTCGGCCGTGAAGGCTTTGTCGTTTTCAGCAAGCGAGCCTCAGATCATTGGCATTATCGGGCGGTCGGGCGCGGGCAAGTCGACCTTCCTGCGTTTGATGAACCGCATGACCGAGCCGACCGAGGGCTCGATCATGGTCGACGGCACCGATGTGCTGTCGCTGCGGGGCCGGGCCAAGCTCGACTGGCAGCGCAACTGCGCGATGATCTTTCAGCAGTTCAATTTGGTGCCGCGGCTCGATGTGCTCACCAATGTGATCCTGGGCCGGCTGAACCAGCAATCCACGCTGCGCTCGTCGCTGATGTTTTTCACCAAGGCCGAGCGGCATGAGGCGCTGCGCCTTCTGGACCGGTTCGGCGTCGCCCAGACCGCGCTGCAACGCGCCGAAACCCTGTCGGGCGGCCAGCAGCAGCGCGTCGCGATCTGCCGCGCGATGATGCAGCAGCCGACCTTCATTCTGGCCGACGAGCCGATCGCCTCGCTCGACCCGCTCAATGCCCGTCTGGTCATGGAAGCGCTGCACAAGATCAACCGCGAGGAAAAGATCACGGTGATCTGCAACCTTCACACGCTCGACACGGCCCGCACCTATTGTGACCGGGTGATCGGCATGCGCGCCGGCGAGAAGGTCTTCGACGACGTGCCCGAAGCTTTGTCCGACAGCATGGCCCGCGAGATCTACGGCGCCGAGGCGGATGACGCGTTCGAGGGCGCGATCACATCGACATCGCTCAGCGGCGCAAGCCCGTCGCTCGAGAAACAGAGTGCCGCGGCCGTTTGATGGCGCGCACAAATCACGCCACAGCGCGGATTGCCAAAACCACGGGAGACGTTCACATGACCCTCATCGCTCGCGTTGCAGCGACCTTTACCGCTGCCACGATCGCCACGGCGGCTCTGGCCGACGACATCAACTACGAAGGCCCGACCTTCGACATGTCCGGCATCCAGCCCGAATTCCGCATCGGATTTCTGGGTGACGAAGCCGCGCAGGACATCATTGCGCGCAACGAATGCCTGAAAGACTATGTCGAAGCCGCCTATGGCATCCCGGCCAAGCTCTTCACGTTCAAGGATTATGCCGGCACCATGGAATCCTTTTCCGGCGGCAATCTCGACTACACCTGGTTCGGCGCCTCGGGCTATGCCGGCCTTTACCTGCAGAACCCCGATGCGGGCGAGCCGGTGATGACCCGCATGCAGCCCACCGGCGACACCGGCTATTACTCGGTGATGGTCGTGCGCGCCGATTCGGGCATCGAGACGCTCGAAGACATGCAGGACAAGAACCTGGGCTTTGCCGACCCCAACTCGACCTCGGGCTTCCTGATCCCGTCGATCGAGCTTCTCGACCAGCTCGGCCCGCTCGAAGATTACTTCGCCTCGACCGAATTCCAGGGCGGCCATGAAAACGGCGTGCTGGCGGTGCTGAACGGCGATGTCGACGCGGCCGTGACCTGGGTGTCGGGCGTTGGCGCCTGGGACGAAGGCTACACCTCGGGCAACCTGCGCAAGATGGTCGACAAGGGCATCCTGAACATGGATGACATCAAGCAGATCTGGTCGTCGAACCTGATCCCGAACGGCCCGATCGTGATGCGCAAGGCCCTGCCCCAGGAAGCCAAGGACACCATGCTGGGCATGAAGCAGTGGATCCTGGAGAACGACCCGGAATGTGCCGAGAACATTGCCAACGGCATCGTCAAGGCCTGGGTCCCGGTCGACCATTCCTTCTACGAAGTGATCGTCAAGGCCCGTCAGGCCAAGATCGAAGCCGCCAAGAACAACTGATCCTGGCGTGACCTTCGGGATGTGCGGCGCGACCGCGCATCCCATCTACGCGTGACGAGGCCTTTTTATGACCGCTATCCTGCCCGAGCATCTGTCGTCGCTTGAAACGGAGCTGCGCAGTCTTCAGCGCCGCAAGACGATCTACACGATGATCGGCATCACGGTGACAGCACTGGTCGTGCTGTTTGGCATCGACATGGCCAACACGGCCAATGCCACGCCCTTCAGCCAGGGCATCGTCAAGATCTTCGATTTTCCCATCGACATGTTCGTGCTGAGCCAGGAGCTTGGCTTTGAGCGGTGGTTGAGCCGGGTGGCCGAATACGTGCCCGACCTGATCCTGACGCTGAACATGGCGCTGCTGTCGACCTTTCTGGGCTTTGTCACCGCGGTGGTGCTGGCCTGCTTTGCCTCGCAAAACATCGTGCGCAACAAGGCGGTTGTGACCTTCACCCGCCGGGTCATGGATCTTCTGCGCTCCTTTCCCGAGATCGTGATCGCGCTCGTCTTCCTCTACCTGATGGGCAAAAGCCTGCTTCCGGCCGTCATTGCGATCTGGATCCACACTGCGGGCGCGCTCGGCAAGCTCTTTTCCGAAGCCATCGAGAACATCGACCCCAAGCCCCTGGAGGGTCTGCAATCGACCGGGGCTGGCTGGATCAGCCGCATCCGCTTTGGGGTCCTGCCCCAGGTCTCGCCGCTCTTTTTCTCCTACGGGATCCTGCGGCTCGAGATCAATGTGCGCGCCTCGACCATCCTGGGCTTTTTCGGGGCCGGCGGCATCGGCCAGGCGCTGTCCAACAACATCCAGTGGCGCGATGGCGGGCGGGTGACGGCGATCTTCGTGCTGCTCGTCGTGACGATCATCGCGCTCGACTATCTCTCCGACTGGATCCGGTCGAAACTGATCGGGCATCGCAGGTGAGCATAAAGAGATGAGTGTGACGTCCGATCAGACCAGCTATGCCGAGATCGAGGCCGGGGTCGAGCGCAGCGCCCTGCGCCACCGCCTGTGGTTTGTCGGCGTCATGGCCGTCATCATCGGCTATCTCGCCCTGTCCTGGGTGCAGTTCGACATCGGCAGTCTGCGCGAGAAATGGCGGCCGGACCGCGCCTCGCTCTTTGTGCTCGACACCTATGCGCATAAAGACCACATCACCATGCGCTGGAACGAGCCTGAGG
The DNA here is from genome assembly GCA_038521775.1 of Pseudomonadota bacterium. Classification (GTDB taxonomy): domain Bacteria; phylum Pseudomonadota; class Alphaproteobacteria; order Rhodobacterales; family Rhodobacteraceae; genus J013. Next base: position 23,737 of record JBCBKN010000009.1, read on the forward strand.
AGATCCGCATCGCCTTTGAGGGCGGGCATCGGCAGGTCTATGACCCCAAGCCCGACTGGTATGCCGAAGAGGCCGATGGCGGCCGGACGATCAGCTTTGACAATGGCGGCGTCATCACCTTCTACGACACCGAGATTGCGCTCGATTGGCCCGATCAGAACGAGGTCTTTGTCTTTCGCCTGAGCGATGACGAGGTGCCTTATGTGGTCGATCATCCCCGCCGTCCGTGGAGCGACCGCGAGGCGGTGAACGCGGCCCTGGCCGGCGGCATCTGGTTTGAGGCGCTGCCCGAAAGCATCCGCCCCGACACTGCCGGCCCGATGAGCGGTCAGGAATGGGCGCAGCTGCGCCGCGACGTCGCCGATCTGGGGCTCGACCAGCCCGTGGGCCTGCCCGAATGGCTGCGCGTGACCGACACCAAGATCGAGGTGCGCCCCTCGCTTTACGAGCGGCTGCAGGTGGGTACGATCCGGGTGGAGGCGCATCGCTACGAGCTGGGCTGGAAGTATTTCTGGTTCGATTTCGACAGCCCGCTGGTCGGGGTCGGGTTCTTCGAGGCGATCGGGCTGATGTTCTCCTCCGACCGCATCGATCCTGATATGTCGAATGCCCGCCTGGTCTGGGTCGAGTTTCGCGACAACACGATCTGGGGCCATGGCACCGTGCTTTATGCGATGCTCGAGACCATCTTCATGGCGCTTCTGGGCACGATGATCGCGGCCGGTGTCGGCCTTCCGCTGGCCTTTATGGCCGCGCGCAATGTACAGCCGCTGGGCGCGGTGCGCTTTGTGCTGCGCCGGCTTTTTGACACGCTGCGCGGCATCGACACGCTGATCTGGTCGCTCATCTTCCTGCGCGCCTTCGGGCCGGGCCTTTTCACCGGCATCTTTGCCATCGCCTTCACCGACACCGGCACATTGGGCAAGCTGATGTCGGAGGCTGTGGAAAACGCCGACAACAAGCAGCGCGAGGGCATCCAGTCGACCGGCGCAACCAAGGTCCAGCAGCACCGCTTTGGGATCCTGCCGCAGATCATGCCGGTCTTCATCTCGCAGACGCTCTATTATCTGGAATCTAACACCCGCGGTGCCGTGATCATCGGCGCGATGGGTGCGGGCGGCATCGGCCTGCAATTCCTTGGCGCGCTGCAGACCGGCAATGATTTCGAGAATGTGGCCTATATGGCCCTGCTGGTGCTGGGAACGGTGATCGCGATGGACGCCATGTCCGCGCGGCTGCGCCGGGCCTTGATCGGGACCGAAACGGGCTGAGCAGAGGCCTCGGCCCAGGGGAGAGACTGCGATGAGATCAGCCGTGATCATTGTGCTGGGTCTGGCTTTGGCAGGGCCGGCCTCGGGCCAGGAGCAACAGGCCGGAAACGACGACAGCACCGATGTCGAGGGCACCTTCCAGACCATCGTCGATCAGTGCGATGATGTCGATGCGCTGATGCTGCGCGCCCGCATCCGTCTGCAGCTTCCCCGCACCACCGAAGAGGCCGCCGCCACCGCCCAGGAGATGCTGGAAGCCGGGTTCAAGACCTGCAGCGAGGGCGATCTTGAGGCGGCCAAGGCCACGCTCAGCGAAGCACTTGCCATTGCCGAGGCCGGGGTGAGCGAGCGCTTTGAGGTCGAAGAGACCGTTGCCGCCGCCGAGGACGCGTCGGCCGAGCCGGCCGCTGAGGAGACGGCGGCCGAAGAGGAAGAGGATGACCGCCCCTGGTGGCAGATCTGGTAAGCGCAGGTCGCGCTTAGTGCGGCGCGACGGCCGGGTGGTGCAGCACAAGGGCCGGGTCGCGCGGCGCGAGTGCCGGAACGCATCGCGCGATTGGCGGACAGTGTCGCACGAAGGCCGGATGGCTCCGTGCGATGGTGGGGAGGTCCGTCCGGGACGCTGGAACCTGGCGGGGTGAGAGGCCTTAGGCCCGGCGCCGGCGCGCCTCGATAAAGCTTCTCACAAAGAAGACCAGCGCCAGCGCCGAACTCGCCATCATCAGCCCCACGCGCAGGATCGCAAGCCCGTCGGCTCGGGCCAGCGCCCCGCGCAACGGCACGATCAGCGCGATCAGAACCACCAGCGTGAGCACCACGGCGATATGGGCGATGAGCTTGTTTTCCGCCCGCACGCCGTTCAGGCAGAGCAGAAGCGCCAGCCCAAAGGCCGCCGGGATCAGCGCGGTCAGCGAGCTGGCCGCGGGCGTGAAATAGGCCCAAAGCGAGCAGAGGATCAGTGTCACAGCATTGATCAGCGACGCCCTGTGTGCGGTCATAAACCCTTCCTCAGCCTTTCCTGCCGGCCAGCGCCAGCACCACAGCCGGCGTCACAGACTGACAGGCGGCGGCCTGTTTTCAAGCGCGACCAGTTGAAGCGTTGGCATCTCGACCCGCATGAGCAAAGCCCCCGTCAAAGCCTCGGATCGACCGGCTCGCTTTCCAAAGCAAGCACGCCAAGCGCGCAGTGATGCACCTTGGAGAGCGGCGCACGGTCCACGAAACGGTGCAAACCCTCAAGCCCGAGCCGAAACTCGCGATCGGCCAGCGAGAACTTGCGGCTGAGCCCGCGGCGGCGCAGCCGGTCGATATTCTCGGCCAGATCATAATCGGGGCCGTAGATGATGCGCAGATAGTCGCGCCCGCGGACCTTCATTGCCGGCGGCACCAGCCCC
>JBCBKN010000010.1:0-25225 GCA_038521775.1 Pseudomonadota bacterium
CGAGATCGGCAAGCTGCTGGACAAAGGCGGCGCGGACAATGTGGCCGAGGCCGACAAGAAGCTTCGCGTGACCACTGCGCAGATTTCCAAAAAGCTCCATGGTGCAAAAGGCGTGGCCAATGCCGCGGCCGAGGCGCGGCTGGAAAAGGAAAAGCTGCGCGACAAGGCGCTGACGGAATCCAAGGTACGCTCTGTAATCAAGTTCGTCACCTGGACGGTCAAACTGGGCGGCTCGGTCGCCTCGTTGGCCGGATCGGGCGGCACGAATGTGGCGGGCTACATTGCGTTCATCAACACCGCGATCGAGATCGGCCGCGAGATCGAGCAGCATCTCAAGGGTGACGCCACGCTGCGCAAAGATCTGGCCGAGGGCGTCAAGGCGTATGGCGAGTTGCGCGACACGGCGATCAAACAGGCCGCCGACAAGATGCTGACCGACATCTCGAGCATCGACTTCACCAAGCCGGCGACGGCGGTCAAGACCATCGGTCAGAAGGTCGGTGAATTCGGTCAGAGCGTGGTCAAGGGCAAGTCGCCCGACCAGGTGACCAAGAGCGTCATCACCTTTGTCGAAAAGAAGGTGAAGGCCGACAAGAAAAACGCCGAGAAGGCCCGCAAGGCTTACCGCGACCACACCACCCAAACGCTGAAGAAGACAGACAAGATGTCGAGCGCGGCCGATAAGGTGATGAGGTCGATGAAGGCGGTCAAGGCCACGAAAGGCTCGCCCGAATTCAAAGAGGCGATCAAGCTCGGCGCCGAGGCGATGAAGGCCAAAGGGGTCGTGCGGAAGATGGCCCAGACGTTGGAATCGCGCGAGGCGTTTCTCGACAAGATGGAGGCGGAGATGACGCTGATGGGCATGACGGTCGACGACCGCACCACGCTGCGCAAGATCATGGATGGTGATGTGGCGACCATGCTCAAGACAGCGGCGGAGTTGAAAGACATTGTCGACGTCTTCTCGACCTCGGTCGGGGAGTTCCAGAAATTGGCCGCCAAAGCGGCGTAAGGGCAGGGCGGCTGGCGGCACGGGCCGTCGGCCGCAGGCTTTGAGCGACATCTGGTCAGGGAGGGACGCATGGCGGGCAAGCTGGAAAAGATCAAGCTCAAGTTGGAGATCTCGCCCTTTTCGGAAATGGGCCGGCAGACCGAGCGCTGGTGCCTGGACAACCGCACGCTGAAAAAGGCGCTGACGCCGTTCAAATTCGAGGACAAGGCCGAGATCGACACCAACCGCTGGGAGCTTAAGGACATTGAGGACGGGCTGCGCGCCATCGCGCGCTACGATCTCAAGGTTTTCGACGTGGCGGTGATCGACGCGCGCAAGACCATCGACAAGGCAAAGCCGCGCGATGCTGCCGGCGCGATTGCCAAGGCCGAAAAAGACATCATCACGCTGCATGCAAAGCTCGAAAAGCAGATCCTCAAGAAACTGTCGCGGGCGCTGGATGAGGTTTCGGGGGCTGCCGATGACGGCAAGGCGCTGGCCGATGGCAAGGCGGCCCTGACCAAGATTGCCGATCTCGATCTGGAGATCGTCTTTAAGGACATCGCGCTTCAGGCCTCCGAGGCCGTGATGGGTGTGGTCGTCAAGGAGAAAAAGCTCAAAAAGGAGGCCACAGCGCGGGTGCGCAAGGCCGGCGGCGATGACGACGACATGTATGATGTGACCTACAAGAAAGGCTCGGACCGGGCGTTCTTTGATTGTGCAAAGAAGCTCGACGGGCTTTCCAAGGAAATCCGCGATGTGAGCAAGGAGGCCGAAGCCGCCACCAAGTTTCTGGGAAAGATCGGCAAGAAGATCAAGGGCGACAAGAAGGCCTCGCCGGAGACGAATGCCTTTGGCAAGCAGATCGTCGACGCACAGCCGGTCTTTGACCGCTATGCCGGTGCGGTCTCGGAGTTTCGCGAGCGCATTGCCGCGATTGTGACGGAGATCAAGAAGGCCAAGATGCAGCCTGTGCAGGCCGAACTGGTCGCCCGGGCGCTGACAAAACAGCCCGCTGGGATGAAGGCGGCCAAGGAGGTCAGCAACACGGCCAAATCCCTGGCCAAGAGCTTCAAGACGCTGGAAAAGGAACTTGGCTGAAGGCGCGCCCGCAGCCGGGTATGACATGGCGCAACACGAACGGGCGCAACACGAACGGGCGCAGAACGGCGCGATAGAGATGAAACAGGGCAGGGATGCGATGACGGTCGCCACCAAAGAGGACCATGACGGCCGGCGCGCACAGCTGCGTGCATGGCTGGAGAGCAGCCGCGTGCGCAACACGATCATGGGGGTGATCGTGTTCAACGCCATCTCGCTCGGGGCAAGCACATCGCCCACGATCATGGCGGGCTGGGCCGGCGTGCTGGGCATCTTCGACACCATCGTGATCGCCATCTTCATCGTCGAGATGGTGCTCAAGCTCTACGCCTATGGGTTGAGCTTCTTCCGCTCGGCCTGGAATATCTTCGACCTTGCCATCGTGACGATCTCGGTCGTGCCGACCAGCCAGAACCTCTCGGTGCTGCGCGCGCTGCGCATCATCCGCGCGATGCGGCTGCTCTCGGGCATCCCGCAGATGCGCAAGGTGATCGTTGCTTTGCTCGACGCGCTGCCCGGCATGGGCGCGGTCGTGATCCTGCTCGCGCTCGTCTATTACATCTTCGCGGTGATGGCGACGCTGCTCTTTGGCGAAGTCCGTCCGGAGTGGTTCGGGACGATCGGCGAGTCGCTCTACTCGCTGTTCCAGATCATGACACTGGAAAGCTGGTCGATGGGCATCGTGCGCCCGGTGATGGAGGATTACCCCCAGGCCTGGCTGCTTTTCGTGCCCTTCATCACCATGACCGCCTTTGCCGTGCTCAACCTCTTCATCGGGCTTTTGGTCAACACCATGCAGGCCGCGGTGGAGGCGGAAAGCGAGAAAGAGGTTGCGCGGATCGAGGAGGTCGTCGAGGCACGCACCGCCGAGCTGCGCGACCAGATCGCCGAACTCAAAACGCTGATCGAACAGAAAGGGGCCGGCCAATGACGGATGCCAGTGACGACGGGTACAGCCCCGATTTCGGCCGTCTGGAGGCGGAGCCCTTCGCCCAGCCCCTGGCCGGCGGCCCGAAATTCCGCATTGCGGTGCTGGGCGATTTTTCGGGCCGCGGCAATCGCGGCGATCTGGAGACCGGCGCGGATCTGGCCACGCGCAAGGGCCACAAGCTCGATGTCGACACGCTGGATGATGTGATCGCCCGGTTTGCAACCACGCTGACCCTGCCTCTGGGGCCGGAGGGCGAGGCGGTCGAGGTCGAGATGCGGGAGCTCGACCAGCTTCACCCCGATGAGCTGGTGGACAATCTGGAGCTCTTTGCGGAGCTGGTGAACCTGCGTGGCATGGTCAAATCGGGCATGGCGCGGACCCTGTCGGATCTGGCCGAATGGGGCGAGGAGTTTGGCCATCTCGCCCCGCCCAAGCGCAAGAAGCGGCGCAAGAAGGCCGGTGCGGTGCCGGCCCGCAAGCTCTCCGATTTTGCCGCGCTGATCGGCGATGACCGTCCGGCGCCCGAGCTGGCCGAGACCGACGAGCTGATCCAGCGCATTGTGGCGCCCTATGTCGTGGCGGCCGACAGCGACGACAAACCGGCGATGATGGCCGCGGTCGACGAGGCGATCTCGGCGGCGATGCGGCGCGTGCTGCATCACCCCGATTTCCAGACGCTGGAGGCGGGCTGGCGCACGCTCGATCTGCTCGCCCGTCGCATCGAGACCGACGCGCAGATCCAGATCGCGGTCTATGATGTGGCCGCCGAGGAGTTTGCCGCCGATCTGTCCGAGGTCGAGGATCTGACCGAAAGCGGGCTTTACGGGATGCTGGCCGAAAAGCCGGTCGAGGATGCCTCCGCCGGGGCGTTCGGCCTGGTGATCGGGCTTTACAGCTTTGAAGAAACCCCGCCGCATGCCGAATTGCTGGGGCGCATGGCGCGGATCGCTGCCCATATCGGGGCGCCTTTTGTCACCTCGATCACCACCGAGTTTCTGGCCGTAAAGCCCGAAGACCGTCACCCGCTGGTGGCCAGCGCCTGGGACGGGCTGCGCGCCCTGCCCGAGGCGGGCTATCTGGGCCTTGCCTGCCCCCGGTTTCTGCTGCGCCATCCCTATGGCGCCAAGAGCGACCCGGTCGATGCGTTCGACTTTGAGGAATTCACCATCTCGGAAGGTCTGGGCGGCATGCTCATGGCAAACCCGGCCGCGCTGGCCGCGGTGCTGCTGGCCGCAACGCTCAAACAGGGCGGGAAATCGCCCTCGCTGGGCTCGGTCATGACGATGGATGATGTGCCGTTCCACTACCTCACCGATGCCGATGGCGACCAGGTCGCCCTGCCCACGACCGAGCGGCTGTTTTCGCAGGCCGTGGCAGGGGCGGTTGTGACGCGCGGCTATATGCCGGTGCTCTCGGTCAAGGCCCAGAATGTGGTGCGGCTGGGCAGCTTCAATGCCGTGGCCGGCGGCACGCTCAAAGGGCCCTGGGATCAGGGCCTTGCCCTCGCTGCCGGCGCGGCCGCGGTCACGGTCGGGCTGGGATCGGCGGTCGAAGCGCCCGAACGCCCCGCCGCCCCGGCGGGCGATGATGAGGATGACCTCCTTGGCGCGGGCAATGACGATGCCGATGAGGACAGCGATCTCGACGATCTGCTGGGCGATCTGGACGCCACCGATGATGATGATGGGGACGGCGATGATGGGGACACCGATCTCGACGATCTTCTCGCCGGTTTGGACGGCGATGATGACGACGGCGATGCCGATGACAGCGATGACAGCGATGACGGCGACAGCGATCTCGACGCGCTTCTGGCCGAGCTTGGCGGCGATGACGATGCCGAGGATGACGACGATATGGACCCCGAACTCAAGGCCCTGTTGGAGGATCTGTGATGACCAATGCGACCGACCCGGACGCGGAGGCCGATGAGGGCATCATGATCGTGGCGATCCAGGACAATCACTACCTGGCCATGGGCGAGGCGCATATGCAGGCCATGCTTTCCGATGACGGGCCCTATCCGACCCCGATCGCCTGTGTGGCCTTCCGCGACCTGGCCCATCTGACCCAACATGTCGAAACCGGGCTCGACGGGTTGTGGGCGATCCATCCCGACATCATCGCGCGGCTGCGCCGCAAAGGCGAGATCCTCGACAAGGTGATCGATTGATCCCCACCCATCCCTCGTAAGCAGGTGTACGTCCATGCCGACCGCTGCCTCCAAACCCATTGTCCTCAAGAACCGCAAACAGCGGCTGATCACCAAGCTTGGGGCGGACAAGACGTTTCTGGTGCGCGCCGAGATCCAGGAAGGGCTGAGCACGGCCACCGATATCGACATCCAGTTTCTGGCCAATGACATCAATCTCGACATCTCCAAGATCGTCGGCCAGCAGGTGACGATCGAGCTGGACCACACCACCAATGACGGTAAGGACAGCGAAAAGACGCGCTATTTCCAGGGCTGGTGCATCGAATGCGCGTATGAAGACACGATGGGCGGTCTGGCGCTGTTTCGGGCTGAGCTGCGGCCGTGGTTCTGGTTTCTGACCCGCACCCGCGACAGCCGGATCTTTCAGAACAAATCGGTGGTCGACATCATCAAGCAGGTGCTGGGCGACCACGGCTTCAGCTCGTCGATCAAGACCAGCCTGGGCGGCACCTACAAGGCCCGCGAATACACCGTTCAGTATCGTGAGAGCGATTTCGACTTTCTCAACCGGTTGATGGAAGAAGCCGGCATCTACTGGTTCACCGAGCATGATGCCAGCAAAGAGACGCTGATCTTTGCCGACGGGCTGCAGGCGCACAAGGCGATCAAACATGACAGCAGCGTTGAGTTCATGGAGCCCGAGGAGGGGATGTCGAGCTATCGGCGCACCAAGAACCACATCTATGAATGGTCGATCGGCGAAACCGTGCAGCCGGGCAAGGTGACGCTGCAGGATTTCGATTTCGAGTTTCCCAAGAAGGACCTCAAATCGGTGCTCGACAATCCGCTGGGCAGCCATCCCAAGAACAAATACGAGCAGTATGACTATCCCGGCAACTATAAGGAAGTGGCTGAGGGCAAGGGGCTGGCCAAGATCCGGCATGAGGCGATGGAGGCCCAGCACATCCGCTCGCGCGCCATCGGAAATGTGCCGACAATGGCCGCGGGCGGGCTGTTTACCCTCAAAAGCCACGATCGCAAGGAGGTCAATGCCGAGCATATGGTCGTCAAGGCGCGGCATTTCCTGCAGGTGGAGGTCGATGACGACAAAAGCGGGAGGGCGGTTTCATCGCTGGATGCGCTGGTCAATCTGGAAGATATCGCCGAGACCTACCGGCATGAGCTCGTCGTCCAAAAGTCCAGCGCGCCCTTTCGCGCCCCGCATGTGACGCCCTGGCCCGAGATCTCGGGCGTGCAGACCGCCATTGTGACCGGCAAGAAGGGCGAGGAGATCTTCACCGACAAATGGGGCCGGGTGAAGATCCAGTTCCATTGGGACCGGCTGGGCAAGATGGATGAGAGCACCACCTGTTTCGTGCGCTGCGCGGTGCCCTGGTCGGGCGATGGCTGGGGCTGGCAGTCGATCCCGCGTATCGGCCAGGAGGTGGTGGTTCAGTTCGAGGAGGGCGATCCCGACCGCCCCCTGATCACCGGCATGCTCTATAACGGCGTCAAGAAACCCGCCGAGGCCTGGCCGGACAACATGACCATGACCGGCATCCGCACCCAATCCACCAAGCAAGGGGGCGATGGCTATAACGAGCTGATGTTTGAGGATCTCAAGGGCAAGGAGTTTGTCCGGATGCAAAGCCAGAAGGACTTCTTCGGGCTCATCAAGAACAAATCGGTCAGCGTTGTGGGTTTTCCCAGCATGGCCGATGGCGACAAGGGCAAGGCGGTCGATGAGGGGCTTTATGAGAAGATCAAGGCCGATTTTCTCACCGAGATCACCGATGGCGACCACACCGAGAAGGTGATGAAGGGCAAGCAGGTTCTGGAGGTCAAGAAGGACCGCTCGGCCAAGGTCGATGGCAATGAAAAGGTCAGCATTGCCAAGAAGAAGGACGATGAAATCGGCCAGAACTATACCGTGGATGTCGGCCAGACGATGACGATCAAGGCCAAGACCAAGATCGTGCTGCAATGCGGCCAGTCCAAGATCGAGATGACGCCCTCGGCCATCAAGATCAGCTCGATGAATATCGAAGAGAAGGCCAAGATGAACCACAAGGTTCAGGCCGGCATGAACGTGCAGGCCAAGGGCGGCATGAAGTATCAGGCCGAAGGGGGCATGCAGATGCAGCTCAAGGGTGGCATGCAGTTCAAGGCCGAGGGCGGCATGATGGGCGAGGTCAAGGGCGGCATGATGTTCAACGTCAAAAGCGGCCTGATGACCTCGGTGAAATCCAGCCTGATGACCCAGGTCAGCGGCTCGATCCTGATGATCAAGTGAGGCAGTGATGAGCGACCGGTTCGAAGGCCTCAAGAAGATCCCCGAACAGGCGGCCGGCGAGTTTCTGGCGGCCACGGGCGGCGCGCTCGACGATGCGGAGGGGATCGCGCTGAACCGCATTGTCGGAGATGTGCTCGCCGATCTCGACGCGCGCGGCAACCTGACCGATCAGATCCGGCTTCTGGCGCGCAGCCTGCCCAAGCGCGAGGCGGTCTGGTGGGCCTGTCTGGCCGGGCGCGACCTGCAGCCCGAGGGCGCTGAATGGGCGACGCTGAAGGTGGCCGAGGCCTGGGTGTTCAAGCCCGGGCATGAGGCGCGCCAGCGCTGCTTTGACGTGGTCAATGACAGCGATCCGGATGAGGAGAGCGATCTGTGCGCCCGGGCGGCCTATTTCGCCGAGCCTGAGGAGGAGGAGGTCTGGGTGCAGCCGGGCTTTACCCCGATGATGGCCGAGCTGATGAACATCAAATCCATGCTCGCCGTGCCGCCCGAGGCGGCCGAGCTCTGGGCGCGGCATCTGATCGACCGCGGGCTGGACATTGCGCGCGGCGGCAATGGCACGCTGCCTGCGCCCGAGCTGCCCGCCCCCGAGCCCGAGGGCATCGACGATATCGAAGATGACGAGGATGACGAGGATGACGGGTCGGGGCCGGAGACAGAACCCGCCACCCCTGACCAAACGCCGCAAAACGTGTAGAGAATAGGCAGATTAAGGAGACTCGCTCATGGTTCCAGCAGCCCGCATCGGCGATATGCATGTCTGCCCCATGGTCACCGGCGTCGTCCCGCATGTCGGCGGCCCCATCACCCTGGGCTGCTTTCCGGCGCTCTCCGCGATGATGCCCCAGGCCCGTGTGGGGGATATGGCGGTCTGCGTCGGTCCGCCCGATGTCATCGCCAAAGGCTCGATGAAGGTGCTTTACGGCAACATGCCGGCCGCCCGGATCGGCGATCTGACCGCGCATGGCGGGTCGATCGTTGTGGGCGCCTTTCCCCTATTGATCGGCGGGTGAGGGCGGCCGGGTGACGTTGACGCTGCGCATCGAGGGGTCGGGTGCGGTGCCGGGCGGCACTGACCGCATCACCATGATGGGCGAGGCGCTGACCATCGGCCGCGCGCCCGGCAATGATCTGGTGCTGCCGGATCCGGAACGGGTGATCTCCTCGCGCCATTGCGTGCTGGAGGCGCGCGGCGGCGACTATCTGCTCATCGACATCTCGACCAACGGAACTTTCGTGAATTATGCGGCCGAGGCGGTCGGCCCCGCCCCGATCCCGATCAACAATGGCGATGTCATCGGGGTGGGCCGGTATGAGCTGCGGGTCGAGATCGCCCAGGCCGCCGCGGCACGCGATCCCTATGCCGATCTGCCGCCGCCCGTGGAGGTTGCGCCGCTTGTGCAGCCCGGTCGCGGGCAGCAGGACATCTTCGGGCCGGGTGGCGAGATCGCGCCGCCAGGCGGGTCGGAGGCGGATTTTCTCGATGATCTCTTGGGCGACGCGCCGGCCGGCCATGCCCGGCGCACCGCGCATGATCCGGGCCCACGGCCCGAGGATCTGTTGCCGCCGGATATTGTGGGCGATCCGCTCGCGCCGGATGCGCATGAGCCGGTTCCCGGGGCGAGCATCGCCAATCACGGGCCGGGCATGCAGGATCATTTCGCGCCCCCACAGGTGCAGCGGGGTGCCGGGATGGCGCCGCCCGCCCCGATGCCGCCTTCGCAGACGCCGCCGGCCCCGATGCCGCCTGCAGCACCGCCGCCCGAGGGCCAGTTTGGCGCGCCTTTCGGCGGCAACCTGCTGCCCGATGATTGGGACGATGATCTGGGGCCCGGGTCGCCGGACTTGTCCCCGCCCCCGCCGCAGTCGCCCCCGCAGTACTCACCCCCGCAACAACACAGGCCCTCAGCGCCTCCGCCGGGCAGAGCAGCGCCGGGTCAGGCCCCCGATCCGTTCAGCGCCCCGGCCGGCCCGCCCAATGACCCGTTCGCCGAGCCGCCGTCCGCCCCGCCGCCTTCTGCCTCGCCGCCTTCTGCCTCGCCGCCATCCGCCCCTACTGGTGTTCCGGATGCGATGCCGCCGGCCGAGCATCGCGGCATCCCACCCGGGCCGTTTGCCGATCCCGCCAGTGCAGCAATCTCGGGGGCACCGCACCTGCCGCCGTCTTCTACACCGCCGCCCGCACCCGCCGCTCCGCCGCAGCCCGCTGCCCCGCAGCCTGCCGCCCCGCCACAACCTGCCGCGCAGGCCACACCGCCCGCCACTGCCCCCACTGCCACGGCCCCCACCGCCGACATGGCTGCCGCGCGGGCCTTTCTGCGCGCCGCCGGCATGGATGAAACGGCCGTGCCCGATACGGAGCTTGAGGAGGTGATGTCGCGGCTGGGCGAGACCTTCCACATTCTGGTGGGCGGGCTGCGCGAGGTGCTGATCTCGCGCGCCGCAATCAAGAACGAGTTTCGCCTGACCCAGACCGTGATCTCGATCGACGGCAACAACCCGCTGAAATTCTCCGTCTCGGCCGAGCATGCGGTGGAAAGCATGGTCAAGCCCGCGACCCCGGGCTATCAGCCGGCACCGGTGGCGGCGCGTGAGGCCATCGACGACATCAAGGCGCATGAGGTTGCGATGATGACGGGCATGCAGGCGGCCATCGACGCGCTTTTGAAGCGGTTTGACCCGGAAAAGCTCTCCGGGCGGATCGAACGCAGCGGGTTGTCGAGCCTTCTGTCCAACCGAAAAGCCCGGCTGTGGGACAATTTCGAAGTGCTTTATGGTGACATCGCGCGCGAGGCCGAGGACGATTTTCAAGCGCTCTTTGGCCGGGAATTTGCGCGGGCCTATCAGGCGCAGCTCAAAAAACTCTGACCCCTCGGGGCAGACATGTGGAGGAGAAGATGGCGATCACATGGATCAAAACGGCAGCGGCTCTGGTGTTTCTGGCGGTGCTTGGCGCCTGTGCCGAACCCCCGGCCCCGCCTGCGCCGACCACGGTTGCGCTGAGCGTGACCACCGATGCCAGCGCAAACAGCGGGCTGCCGTCACGCGTGCAGGTCTATTACCTCTCCTCGGTCGCCTCGTTTCAGGGCGGGGATTACTTTGCCCTGGCCGATGACGCGCAGACCACGCTCGGCGCCGATCTGGTGGCTGTCGATGAATATCTGATGATCGCCGGCACGAGCGAGACCGCCTCCAAAAGCTTTGACCAGCAGGTCACCCATATCGGTGTGGTTGTCGGCTTTCGCGAAATCGGCACCGCGGCCTGGCGCGCCACCCTGCCGCTCACCGCCAATGCGCCCAACCCCGTGGCCGTGACGGTGAGCGGCAACACGGTCACCCTGGCGGCCGCCCCTTGAGCTGCCGCCCCTTGATCGGTGGATGCGTGACCGTGCCGGCCAGTGACGGAGGCGCGCGGTGACCTGGGACAACAAGGTTGTGTGGAGCGAGGGGCTGTTCCTGCAGCCCCATCATTTCCAGCAGGCCGACCGCTATGCCGAAGGGCTGGCCGGCGGGGTCGCCCGGTATCTGTCGAGCTATGGCTGGGGGTTTGCCAAGCTTGAGATCGACGAGGATCTGCTGCGGCTGGGCAAGATCGCGATCAGTGCCTGTGCCGGGCTGACCCCGGATCATGCGCCGTTTCATGTGCCGCAATCCGACGATCATCCGGCTGCGCTGGATGTGCCGGCCGAGATCAAGAACTGCGTCGTTCTGCTGGCGGTGCCGGCACGGCGGCATGGCGGAACCGAGGTCGATATGAGCGGGGCCGACCGCTCCTCGGCGCGGTTTCTGCCGCGCGAGGTCGAGGTGTCGGACGCGGTCGGTGTGGGCCATGCGCCGGCCACCATCGCGGTTGCGCGCACCCAGCTTCACTTTGCGCTGGAGGTCGACGATCTCTCCGGCCAGCTGACCATTCCCGTGGCCCGGATCATCGAGCGCCGGCAGGATGGCGAGATCGTGCTCGACCGCGGCTTTATCCCCTCGGTCATCGATGTGCGTGCAGCGCCTGCGCTTTATGCCTTCTTGCGCGAGGTCGAGGGGCTGCTGGCGCATCGGGCCGAAGCGCTGGCCGGGCGGCTCTCCGATGCCGGCTCGGCCAAGGGTGCGGCCGAGAACGCCGATTTCATGCTGCTTTTGGCGATCAACCGGGCCTTGCCGCAGATCCGGCATTTGCTGTCGATCGAGAACCTGCATCCCTGCATGCTCTATTGCTTTTTGGCCGGGCTGACGGGCGAGCTCTGCACCTTCATGACGGCCGAGCGTCGGATGCCCGAGCTTGCGGCCTATGACCATTCCGACCTGGCCGCGACCTTCCAGCCGATCATGCGGCATCTGCGCCAGTATCTCTCCACGGTGCTGGAACAGACCGCGCTGGGCATTCCGTTGGAGCCGCGCAAATACGGCGTGCATGTTGCAATGATCGCCGACAAGCGGCTGTTGACCGGGGCGACCTTCGTGATTGCGGTCAGCGCCGATGTGCCGCCCGAGGCGGTGCGCCGGCATTTTCCCAACCAGGCCAAGCTGGGACCGGTGGAGAGCATCCGCCAGCTGGTGAACTCGGCCCTGCCGGGGATCGGGGTGCGCCCGCTGCCGGTGGCGCCGCGGCAGATCCCCTATCATGCCGGTCTGGTCTATTTCGAACTCGACCGAGAAAGCCAGTACTGGAAACAGATGACCAGCTCGGGCGGGCTTGCCGTCTTCGTGACAGGCGAGTTTCCGGGCATCTCGATGGAACTCTGGGCGATCCGCGACAGTTAAGGATCGCCCGGTCTGATCCGCGCCGCCGATCGGGCATTGCGCGGGACAAGGAGCCGGGCCATGAGCCGCGACGATCCCTTTGCCGAGCCGTCCGACACGGAGCGCACGGTCGTCCATATCAATCCCGGCGGACGCCGCCCGCCGCAACCTGCGGCCGATCCCATGGCCGGCCCTGCGCCGTCGCCGCGCGCACCGGCAGCCGCCCCGCCGCCGCGGCCGGCACCCGGCGCGACACCGGCCGACCTGTCGAGCGGCGAGACCGGCCTCAACGCGCTCAATGCCGCCGCGGCCCCGCTTTTTGCGCTGATCGGGCGGATCCGGAACCGCGCGCAGCATCCCGATGCCGATGCGCTGCGTGAAAATGTGGTGCGCGAGATCCAGGGTTTTGAGAACCGCGCCATGCAGGCCGGGGTGCAGCGGCGCGATCTGCAGGTCGCGCGCTATGCGATCTGTGCAACGATCGACGATGTCGTGCTCAACACCCCCTGGGGCGGCCGCTCGAACTGGACGCGCAGCTCGATGGTCGGCACCTTTCACAAGGAAACCGTCGGCGGCGATCGGTTCTTCGACCTTCTCTCACGGCTGGAGGAGGAGCCCGCCAACAACCGCGAGCTTTTGGAGTTCATCTATGTCTGCCTCTCGCTGGGCTTCGAGGGGCGGTTGCGCATTGAAGAGCGCGGCCTGGAAAAGCATCTCTCGATCCGCGAGGGGCTGTCGCGGCTGATCCGGCGCCATCGCGGCCCGCTAGAGACCGATCTGGCGCTGCGCTGGAAGGGGGTCGATCTGCCGCATCGGCCGATCTCGGCCTGGATGCCGCTTTGGACGATCATCGGGGTCACGATCGGAGTGTTGAGCCTCTCCTGGTTCCTTCTGAGCTGGCTTTTGGGCGGCGACACCGAGCGGCTGGGCGGCCAGATTGCCGCCTTGCGCGCCGATGCGGTGATCCAGATCGAGCGTGCGCCGCGTGCTGAGACCGCCGAGCCGGTGCCCGATGTGGTGCCGCTCGCCCCGCCGCCCCCGGAACCCGATGTCGTGCCGCAGATCGAGCGCATCCGCGGTTTTCTGGCGCCGGAGATCGAGGCCGGCGAGGTCGCCGTGCTCGACGGGGTCAATGCGATCACCATCCGAGTGCCGGGCGGGGCGATGTTCCCCTCGGCCTCTGATCGGCTGAAGCCCGAGTTCAACTCGATCATCGACCGGATCTCGGATGCGCTGAACGAAGAGCCCGGCCCGGTGCTGGTGGTCGGGCATTCCGACAGCGACCGGCTGCGCTCGGCGCGGTTCCAGAACTCCAATGTCGTCTTGTCGCTCAAGCGGGCCGAGGCGGTGATGGAGCGGATGGCCGGCCGCATAACGGCGACCGACCGGCTCACCTCGGAGGGGCGGGGCGAGGCCGAGCCGCTTGTCGAAAACTCCAGCTCGGCCAACAAGGCCCTCAACCGCAGGATCGAAGTGGTCCTGCAAAAAACGGATTGAGCCGATGAAGAAGATCTGGGCCTTTCTGACCTCCACCCCGTTCCTGATCCTTTTCTTCACCGCCATCATCGCGGCCTCGGTCTGGTTCCTGGGCCCCGTGATGGGGGCGGCGGGCGTCTACCCGCTGGAAGGCGTGCTGGCGCGGGTGCTCACCATTGCCGGGCTCTTTCTGCTGGCCATCATCGTCATTCTGATCGTGCTTTTGCGCCGGCGTTCGCGCGAGGCGCGGATGACCGAGGACATTGCGCGCGGGCCGGAGATCGACCCCTCCGATGCCGCGGCGCAGGCCGAGCTCGGTGAGCTGCGCGGCCGCATGCGCGAGGCGCTGACGCTGCTGCGCCGCTCGCGCCTGGGCGGGCGGTTCGGGCGGCGGCATCTCTATCAGCTGCCCTGGTACATCATCATCGGCCCGCCGGGCGCGGGCAAAACCACCGCGATCAAGAAATCGGGGCTGCAATTCCCGCTGGCCGACCGGATGGGGCTGACCGCGGTGGGCGGCGTGGGCGGCACGCGCAATTGCGACTGGTGGTTTACCAATGAGGCGGTGCTGATCGACACGGCCGGCCGCTACACGACCCAAGACAGCGATGAGAGCGCCGACAGCCGCGCCTGGTCGGGCTTTCTCGACCTGCTCAAGAAATACCGCAAGCGCCAGCCGATCAACGGCGCGATCGTGGCGATCTCGCTCTCGGACATCTCGCTTGAGGATGAGGCCACGCGCCGCGCCCATGCCGGGGCGATCCGCAAGCGGCTGGCCGAGCTGCGCACCCGGCTGGGGGTGCGGTTTCCGGTCTATGTGCTGCTCACCAAGGCCGATCTGATCGCGGGGTTCGAGGAGTTCTTCGAGCCCTTGGGCCGGGAGGGGCGCGCCCAGGTCTGGGGCTTCACCCTGCCCCTGCCGCCGCGCGGCAGTCAGCCCACAGGCAGCGCGATCGAAGGGTTCGATGGCGAGTTCCAGGCCCTGCTCGACCGGCTCAACGACCAGTCGCTGGAGCGGATGCAGTCGGAGACCAACACCGAGCGGCGCAGCCTGATCCAGGCCTTTCCCCAGCAGGTCGCCTCGCTGCGCGAGGTCGCGCGCGAGTTTCTGGGCGAGGTCTTTCAGGACAACCGGTTTGAGGAACGCCAGCTTCTGCGCGGGGTCTATTTTGCCTCCGGCACCCAGGAGGGCACGCCCATCGACCGGCTGATGATGAGCATGGCGCGCAATTTCGGCATCGGGCGGCAGGCCATCGGATCGGGCCAGGGCCAGGCGCGCAGCTACTTCATCCAGAACTTGCTCACCGGCGTGATCTTCCGCGAGGCGGGGCTGGTCTCGGCCGATGACAAGGTCGAACGGCGCTATCGCTGGGTGGTGCGCGGTGGCATTGCCGCGGCAATGGCGGTGCTGATCGGGGTCGGCGCGCTTTGGACGGTGAGCTATATCGGCAACCGGGCGCTGGTGGCCGAGGCGCGGGCCGAGATCGAGGGCTATCAGACCGTGCTGGCCGAGATCGATGCCAACCCGGAGATGTCGCTCAACCCGGTGTCGGACGAAAACCTCGACGGGGTGGTCGGCCCGCTGACCATCCTGCGGGAGATGCCAGGAAACCCCGCGCAGGAAGACCCCGACCCGCCGGTGGAGCTCACCTGGGGCCTCTATCAGGGCGACCGCATCGGCACCGAGGCCGCCCAGACCTATCGCACCGCGCTGGGCCAGCTGCTTTTGCCGCGGATCCTGGTGCGGCTTGAGCGGCAGATGACCGAGGCGCGCGGCGATCCCGAGGGGCTTTTTACGCTGCTCAAGGCCTATCTGATGCTGGGCTCGAAAGGCCCGATGGACCGGGATTTCCTCACCGAATGGTTCGAGGGCGTCTCCAACGAGGTCTATCCGGGGTTTGATGCCGAGGACCGGCGGCTGGCGCTGACCGCGCATTTCGAGACGATGATCAACCAGCCGATGAAGGAGGTCGCCCTTGACGGCGATCTGGTCGCCGAAGTGCAGGCGATCCTGGCCCAGACCCCGGTCGCGGTGCGGGTCTACCGCTCGATCATCTCCAGCCCCGCCGCGCAGGAGCTTGCCGATTGGCGCATCATCACCGCGGGCGGGCCGAACACCACCTATGTGCTGTCGCGCCGCCCGCCCGAGCTGATCAGCGGCGGGGTGGAGGGCATCTTCACCTATGCCGGGTTCCAGTCGGTCTTTCTGCCCGAGGCAGGCGAGGTCTCGGCCCGCATCCAGCGCGAAAGCTGGATCCTGGGCGATGCGGTGGGCGACGAGATCCGGCCCGAAAACCTGCCAATCGTCGCGCGCGACGTGCTCAACCTTTACCTGGAGGAATACACCCGCACATGGGAGCGGGTGCTGGGCGAGCTGGAGATCGTGCCGATCAATGATCTGACCCGCGCGGTCGAGGTGACCAGCATCCTGTCGGGCTCGAACTCGCCCATCGCAAATATTCTCAAAAGCGTGTCGGAGGAGACGAAGCTTGCCGAAAAGCGCGCGCCCTTCGATCCGGAGGCGGCGGCGACCGACTCGGCCGAGTTTGCGGTGGAGGAGGCGCTTTTGAACCTCACCGCGCGCCAGCAGACCTTCTTTAACCTCATCCGCCGGGCGGCCCCCGGGGTTGAGGTGACCAATGACGACGCGCATCCGGGCCAGCGCGTGCAGGAGGATTTCCTGTGGCTGCATGAGCTCACGCGCGAGATCGACGGCCAGCCGAGCCGACTGGCGACGATCCTCAAGCGCATCAATGATGTCTATCAGGAGCTCAACGGGCTTTCCCTGGGCTCCAACCAGCTCAACATCTCCGCCCAGCGCCGCGGCACGCCCGAACAGCTGTTGGAAGCGACCGGCCGGCTGCCCAACCCTTTGCAGCGCTGGACCCAGCAGGTGGCGCTGGACAGCATTGCGGTGCTCTCGGGCGGGGTGCGCGACCGGATCAGCCAGCTCTGGCAGTCGCGGGCGCTGCCGGTCTGCCGTCGGGTCGAGGGGCGCTATCCGCTCGATCCCAATTCGCGCAGCGATGCCAATCTGGCCGATTTTGCCCGGCTGTTCGGCATCGATGGCGAGATCGACAAGTTCTTCAACGAGAATCTTTTGGGATATGTCGATCAGTCGAACCCGCAGCAATGGGCCTGGGTGAGCGCGCCGGGCAAGGATCTGGGCATGCCCCAGGAGGTGCTGGAGATGTTCCAGGCCGCCGCCAAGATCCGCGATGCGTTTTTCCTGGCCCCTGGCATGCCCTCGGTCACCTTCGATATCGAGGTTGATTCGCTCGACCCCCAGGCAACCCGCGTGATCTTGCTGCTCGAAGGGCAGGATCTGACCTACAGCCATGGCCCGAATGCCTCGCCCATTCCCATGACCTGGCCCGGTCGGGCCGGCGGGCGAACCTCGGTCACGCTTTTGCCCGAAACGCCCGGCACCAGTAACATTCTCGATGCGCAGGGCCGGTGGGCGATTTTCCGGCTGTTTCAGAAGGGGCGGCGGCACAGCACCCAGGCCACCGATGAATTCAAGGTGCGGTTTTCGATCGGAGGCAGGCGGGTGATGTTCCAGGTCAAGGCGGGGGCCGCCTTCAACCCGTTCAACCTGCCGGAGCTGAACCGGTTCCGCTGTCTGCCTGCGCTTTAGATGAGGGGGGCGGTCCGCATGCCTGGGCGTGTCGGTGTGTTCGGAAAGATCGCGGGGCTCGGTGATTTTCTGCGCCGCGACCTGCCGCCCGGCTTTGTCGAGATCTGGGACCCCTGGCTCGCCAGCGTCATGAGCGAGAGCCGCGCCCGGCTTGGTGCGGGCTGGGAGGAGGCCTATGCCAGCGCTCCGATCTGGCGCTTTGCGCTTGCGCCCGGGATGGCCGGGTCCGGGGCCTGCGTGGGCATTCTGATGCCCAGCCAGGACCGGGTCGGTCGGCTCTTTCCCCTCACGCTGGTGACCGGTGCTGCCGCCGACCGCGCGGCCGCAGCACTTGGCGATGATGCGGCCATGCTGGCCCTGGAGGATGCCGCGCTCGACACGCTTGATGCGAGCCACGGGCCCGCCGCGTTCGAGGCGGCGCGCGCCGCCCTGCGCCCGCCCGAGGGTGCCGCGGGCGCAAGTCTGACCGGAACGCTCTGGCGCTGTGCCGAGGCCGGGCCGGCACGGGCCCATGCCGGGCTTCCCGACGGGGCTGCGTTTTCCTCGATGCTGGCCCCGGCGGGTCATGCGCTGGCTGCCGGGCGGCCCGCATGACGGCACGGCCTATCCGCTATGCCGCGCGCACCCATCCGGGCAATGTGCGGCCGCGCAACGAAGACAGCGTGCTGCCCTTGCCCGATGCGCGGGTCTTTGTGCTGGCCGACGGGATGGGCGGGCATGAGGGCGGCGAATTTGCAAGCCAGACGGTGATTTCGCGGATCGCCGCGATCCCTCCAACCCTGGAGGCCGGCGAGCAGCTGCGCGCCATGCGCAGCGCCATTCAGGATGCCCATGCCGAGATCTCGCAGGAGGCCGACCGGCGCGCCGCCACGATGGGCACCACCGTCGTCGCGCTGATCCTGACCGAGGCGCATTTTGCCTGTCTCTGGGTCGGCGACAGCCGGCTTTATCTTCTGCGCGACGGCCAGACCGACCAGTTGACCGAGGATCACTCGCTCGTCGCCGAAATGGTGCGCGCCGGCAAGATCCGCCCCGAGGAGGCCGAGCATCATCCCCGCGCCAATGTCATCACCCGGGCTGTCGGGGTGGGCGATGCGCTTGAGATCGACAAGATCCGCGGCGAGATCCGCGCGGGCGACCGGTTTCTCCTCTGCTCGGACGGGCTGTCGCGCTATGCCGGCGAGGCTCGGCTCACCGGGTTCATGACCGGGCCGGCGCTCGATGCGGTCGCCGAGACGCTGATCGAGTTTGCCCTGTCCTGCGGGGGCGAGGACAATGTGTCGGTCATTGCGGTGGAGATCGGCTGAGCGGTCCCGCAGCTGTGACTTGGCAGCCCCGGCGCCGCGGCATATCTGATCGGCCAGCTTGCAGGAGCCCGACCATGCCGCCATCCGACCCCTCCCACCCGCTCAACGCTGCCGACATCATCGCCCGCCGTCTGTACCGGGCCGGGGTGCGCCATGCCTTCGGCGTGCCGGGCGGCGAGGTGTTGACCCTGATCGATGCGTTGGAGCGGGCCGGCATCCGCTTTGTGCTCGCCCGGCATGAGAATGCCGCTGGGTTCATGGCCGAAGGCGTGTGGCAGGCCACCGGCGCGCCGGGCGTTCTGGTCGCAACGGTCGGCCCTGGCCTTGCCAATTGCGTCAACGTGACCGCGAATGCGCAGCAGGACCGGGTGCCGCTGATCGTGCTCTCGGGCTCGGTGCCCGAGGCCGAGGCGCTGCGCTACACCCATCAGGTGTTTGATCACCGTGCGGTGTTGCGCCCGCTGGTCAAGGCGAGCTTTGAGGCGCGCCCCGGTGCCTGCGACGTGATGATCGACAAGGCGGTGCGCCTGGTGCTCGACCCGCAGCCGGGCGCTGTGCATATCGACCTGCCCGTCGCTGTGGCCGCGACCGCCCATGCCGAACCCAAAGCGGCCGAGCGGTCGCTGCTCGCGCCGGTGGGTCCCGCTCCGGGCCCGGATCTGGAGGCGGCGCGGGCGATGTTTCGCACCGCAACGCGCCCGGTCATCATGGCAGGTCTCGATCTGGTCAACGAGCCAGGCGCGGTCGAGACGCTGCGCGATCTGGTGGCGCGGTATCAGATCCCGGTTGTGACCAGCTACAAGGCCAAAGGCGTGCTGCCCGAGCATGATCCGCTGAGCCTGCTGGGCCATGGCTTGTCGCCCAAATCCGACGCGATCGTGCTGCCGCTGCTCGCCTCTGCCGATCTGGTGATCGCGGCCGGCTATGACCCCATCGAGATGCGCACGGGCTGGCAGGATCCCTGGGCGCCGCAACGCTGCATCGAGTTCGTGGCCAGCGCCAACAGCCAGTACATGCATCAGGCAAGGCTGTCCTGGGTGGGCGGCGTCGGCCCGGGGCTTGCGGCGCTGGTCGATGGGGCCGAACCGCGCGCGCTCTGGCCCGATGGCGCCCCGGGCAAGACCCACGCGGCGCTGGAGGAGGCGTTTGAGCCGGGCCCGGAATGGGGGCCGGCGCGGGCCATTGCCACGATGGATGCGCTCACCCCGCCCGAGGTGACGGTGACGGTGGATTCCGGCGCCCATCGCATCCTGCTCAGCCAGATGTGGCACTGCGCCCGGCCGCGCAGCCTCCTGCAATCGACCGGGCTGTGCACCATGGGCTGCGCGCTGCCCCTTGCCTCGGGCCATGCGCTTGCTTCGGGGGGGCGGGCCATGGCGGTGATGGGCGATGGCTGTCTCGACATGGTGCTGGGAGAGCTTGCGACCCTGCGCGACCTCGCCCTGCCGGTCACCGTGGTGGTTCTGGTCGACGCCTCGCTGGCGCTCATCGAGCTCAAGCAGCGGCGCGAGGGCAAGCAATCGGCCGGGGTCGATTTTGGCGCGACGGATTATGCCGCGGTGGCCCAGGCAATGGGCATCGCGGCGCATGCGGTGGGCGATGATGCGGGGCTGCGGGCGGCCCTTAACACGGCGCTTGCGGCGCGTGGCCCATCGCTGATCGCAGTGACGATCCCGCGCCGTGCCTATGACGGGCTGATCTGAAAGGGCGCCCGGGCCCTCGGGCCGCGGGGCCGGGTTGGCTCGGGCCGAGTCGGGTCAGGCCGAGTCGGGTCAGGCCGCGCGGGTGAACCGCCGGACGAACCAGCGCCGGATGAACAGAACCAGCCCGATCAGCACCAGAATGAAGATGATGTTGAACCAGGGGATGATGGTCTCGTCGGGCCCCTCAGCCTCACGGATCGAGATGGCGTTGGGAAACATCGACATCAACTCCGAGCGCAGCCCGTAATGCGTGACCACCACCCAGCGGGGACTGGCCTCGTCGGAGATCAGCGCCTGGGCATCGGCCTGCAGCGTGTCGGTGGAATATTTGAAGTAGAAGGGAAAGCCCATCCCGGTGTCTTCATTGCGATAGACAATGCTCTGATTGTCGGGCGTCCGGGTCTGGATCTGGCGCACATCGATGACCTGGGGTGGGGTGGTGTTTGCATCCCGCGTTTCGCGCACGACCTGGGTGCCGGTGACCCGGACGATGTCGTTTTGCGGCAGGTAGATGTAGAGAATGGCCGCGACGATCAGCAAAAGAACGATCTGGACGGCCCAGCGGATCCGGCGAAGCATCTCACTCTCTCCCTCATTTGGTTGGGGGTGATGTGGCGGGCCGAGCCGGTTTTGTCCAGTGGTCAGGCGCGGTGGAGGAGAGGGAATGGACAAGGTGACGCTCTATGGCATCGCCGTTTCGGCCTTTGTGGCCAAGGTGCGCATCGCGCTGGATCTGAAGGGGGTCGCCTATGACGAGCTGCCCCCGCCGGAGGGATACGGCTCAGCGGCCTATCGCGCGATCATTCCGGCAGGCTCGGTGCCGGGGCTGGTGCATGGCGCGGTCCGGCTGAGCGATTCGAACGCGATCATCGAATATCTCGACGAGCGCTTTGCCGGCATGTCGCTGCTGCCCGAGAGCCCGGCTGGGCGGGCGGCGGCACGTCTGCTGATGGGGTTCCACGACACCCGGCTGGAAGCGGCGGCGCGGGCGCTTTTCCCGCTCATCAAGGCGGGCGGGGCGGCATCGCCAGCCGCCGTTGAGGCGGGTGTCGCGGAGGGTGTTGCAGGGATCGAGGCGGCACTGGAGCGGTTGCGCGGCGTTCTGGAGGGTCTGGCCGAGGCGCCAGGCATGGGCGAGGGCGCGCGTGCGGGCGGGGCGGGCAGCCTGGGTTACCCCGTCACGCTGCAGATGGCGCGCATGATGGCCCAGGAGCTCGGCCGTCCGCTGCATGTGCCGGAACCGGTCTCAGGCTGGGTCGATGAGACCGCAGCCCTGCCTGCGGTGGCCCGGTCGCTGAGTATTGCCCGGCAGGCGATGGAGGCGTGGATGGCCGGGTTCCGGGCGTGACGGTGCCGGGTGTGCCCTGCGCCCGTGCGGGTGTGACAGTGCTTGTGTAACAGTGCGGGTGTGCCGTGCGCCTGGGCGGGTGTGACAGTGCTTGTGTGACGGTGCGGGTGTGCCTGTGCCCATACCTGTGATCAGGCGTCATCGTGGATCGGTGAACGCATCGCGCCCAGTCGGGTTCTGTCAAAGCGGGCTCTGTCAAAGCGGGTTGTGCACCCACAGGCGGCGCGATGCGTGGCGGTCGGGGCCCGCTCCGCGGGGGAGTATTTGTGCCAAGAAGAAGGGGAAGGGCGCGCCCTCGGGTCAGCCGTCAAGGCCGGGCAGACCGCGCAGCACGAGGCGGGCGACCAGATCGGCATAGTCGCGCCGCGCGGCCTCGCCATCCTCGCGGTTCCACATGTAAAACCAGTTGAGCATGCCGAAAACCGACATGGTTGCGGCGTGCAGCCGGCGCTTGTCGCCTGCAAAGATGTCGGGTGCGGCCTGGCGCAGCACATCGGCAAGCTGGGCCACAAGATCGCGCTGATAGCTGCGCAGCACCGCCTGCCGGTCCGCCGGCAGCGCCGCCATGGCCCCGATCTGCACGCGGTGCTCGTCATCGGCACCCTGATAGGCCATCAGCACCTCAAGGATCACGGCGCGCAGATGCGCCTCCGGGCTCAGCCCCGCCCCGCTGATCTCGGCCACGCGGTCGCGCAATCCGCTCAGATAGCTGTCGAGAATGTCAAAGAGCAGCGCATCTTTGCCGGGATAGTAGTGGTAGATGTTGGCCTTTGAGATGCCGCAGGCCTCGGCAAGCTGGCTCATCGAGGTGCGGTCATAGCCGGTTTCGGCAAAGACCCGCGCGGCGGTTGCCAGGATCTGGCCCCGCTTGGCATCGTGATCGCGGGCAAGGCTGCGCGCCATGGGCTCAGAGCGGCGGGCGGGGCATCGGCCCGCGCAGATGTTCGAACCTTTCGCCCAGCGCAATCAGGCTGCCATCCATGCCTTCGCGCCCGACAAACTCCACACCAAAGGGCAGCCCGCCGGCCAGCCCGCCGGGCACTGACAGGCAGGGCAGCCCGGCGATCGCGGTGGGGTCGCAGTTGCGGATATAGCTCGGAAAGGTCGGCACCTGCTGGCCATTGAGCTCGACCGTCTCCTCCTGCCCGATGGGGCGGGCGGTGAGCGGGACGGTGGGCAGGACCAGCGCATCGACCCCCAGGAGCGCCTGCGAGAAGCCGTCTTTGAGCATCTCGCGGTGCCGGGCCATGGCGGTCTGATAGGCCTGCGCCGGCATGGCGGTTTCGGGGTCGAGCTGTGCTGCGAGGATGCCTTTTTCGGCGGGCCCTGCGACCTGATCGACGAGGTCGAGGACGCTCATCCGGCTGCCGGAGGTGTAGAGATAGGCCGAAAGCTCGCGCAGCACCTCGTAAAGCACGATGGGAAAGCTGCACCCCTCCACGATCGACGCGATATCCGGCAGATCGACCGAGGCGATCTTGGGCATCGTCACTTCGGTCAGGAAAGCGCCATTGGCCTCGAGCAGGCGCAAGGCGGTCTCCATGCCCGCCGCGATCTCGGGCTGAAGCCCGTCAAAGAAATGGTCGTCCGGCACGCCGATTTTGGGGCCGGCAGGGTGCGGTTCGGTGGCCAAGGACGGCTTTTGGGCGCAGATCGCATCGAGGATCCGGCAATCGGCGACGCTGCGCGCCAAAGGCCCCGCGGTGTCGCGGGTGGCGCTGATCGGCACGATGCCGGTCTGGCTCCAGCGATGGGTGGTGGGGCGAAAGCCGACCACGCCGCAGAGCGCGGCCGGAATGCGGCAGGACCCGCCCGTGTCGGTGCCGATGCCGGCCGGGGCGAGGCCCGCGGCCACCGCCACCGCCACCCCGCCCGAGGAGCCGCCCGGGATCAGCGTCTTGTCCCAGGGGTTTCGGGCCGGGCCGAAATGCGCATTGTTGGAGGTGATGCCGAAGGCGAGCTCATGCAGATTGGCCTTGCCCAGCGGAATGCCGCCGGCCGCGCGCAACCTGGCCATCACCACCGCATCGCCGGTCTGCCGGCCCGCAAGGCCCGGCGTGCCGCCCGAGGTCGGCATGTCGGCAGTGTCGATATTGTCCTTGATGGCCAGGCCCGCCCCGGCCAGCCGGCCCCGCGCCGCGCCTGCGGCGGCCAGCGTCGCCTCGCGGTCGATCGTGATATAGGCCCCCAGATCGGCATGCGCCTCGGCGCGGTCAAGCAGGGCCTCGGCATATTCGATGGCACCGATCTGGCCGGCGCGCAGCGCGTCCATGGCCTCTTCCAGGGTCCATTCCCAGGGCTCGCTCATGGCATCATTCCTTGGGCCGGGTGTCGACGACCCGGCGGGCCTTGCCTTCCGAGCGTTCGACCCCGCCCGGGTCCAACACTGCAATTTCGGCCGAAACGCCAATCGTCTCTTTGATCCGCTGGCCCAGCGTCGCGGCGGCGGCCTCGCGCGCGCCCAGCGCGTCGGGCAGGATTTCACAGCGCACCCGCATGGCGTCCATTCGCCCCTCGCGGCTGAGCTCGATCTGAAAATGCGGGGCAAGCGCGGGGATGACGAGCAGGATCTCCTCGATCTGGGTGGGAAAGAGGTTGACCCCGCGCAGGATGATCATGTCGTCCGAGCGGCCGGTGATCTTTTCCATCCGCCGCATCGAGCGCGCCGTGCCGGGCAAGAGCCGGGTGAGATCGCGCGTCCGGTAGCGGATCATCGGCAGGGCTTCCTTGGTCAGCGTGGTCAAGACAAGCTCGCCGATCTCGCCCTCGGCCACCGGCTGGCCGGTCTCGGGGTCGATCACCTCGGGGTAGAAATGATCCTCCCAG
Organism: Pseudomonadota bacterium; assembly: GCA_038521775.1. Classification (GTDB taxonomy): domain Bacteria; phylum Pseudomonadota; class Alphaproteobacteria; order Rhodobacterales; family Rhodobacteraceae; genus J013. The sequence goes on from JBCBKN010000010.1 coordinate 24,503, forward strand.
ATGTGCAGCCCGTCCTTGGTCTCGACGCATTCATTGGCCACGCCCGGGCCCATCACTTCCGACAGCCCGTAAATATCGACGGCATGCATGTCGAAGGCGGCCTCGACCTCGCTGCGCATCGCATTGGTCCAGGGCTCGGCGCCGAAAATGCCCACCTCAAGCGCCGTGTCGCGCGGATCGAGCCCCTCGCGGCGGAACACCTCCAGGATGTTGAGCATGTAGGAGGGGGTGACCATGATCGTGCTGGGCCGAAAGTCGCGGATCAGGGTGACCTGGCGCGGCGTCATCCCGCCCGAAACGGGAACGATCGTGCAGCCCAGCTTTTCGGCCCCGTAATGCGCCCCCAGCCCGCCGGTGAAAAGCCCGTAGCCATACGCGATGTGCACCATATCGCCCGGCCGCGTGCCCGAGGCGCGCATCGAGCGGGCCACCAGTGTCGCCCAATTGTCGATGTCGCGGGCGGTATAGCCGACCACGGTGGGCTTGCCGGTGGTGCCCGAGGAGGCATGGATGCGCTGCACCTGATCGCGCGGCACGGCGAACATGCCGAAAGGATAGCTGTCGCGCAGATCGGCCTTCACGGTGAAGGGGAATTTCGCCAGATCGGCCAGATCGGTCAGATCGTCGGGATGCACCCCGGCCGCGGCAAATTTCTCCCGATAGGCCGGCACATTGTCATGGGCATGGGAGAGCGACCAGCGCAGGCGCTGAAGCTGCAGGGCC